>JAEUIB010000108.1 GCA_016795255.1 Planctomycetota bacterium | reverse complement strand
CGACCCCTGTCGATCTCACCCCGGGTGACGTACTCGTGAGACGTGTACAGCGGATCGCCACAGCTGCGGCGGGCTGCTGAACGGCCGCGGCGAGAGCCCGTTCACGACGTCCCTTGGCGACGGAGTGGTTTTCACTGCGCGCGAGCTTGAACCCGAGGGAGAACTTCGGGTCGCGCTTCGCGCTCCGCCGTGGCGATTGAAGGCGTCGGTAGATGACGGGGACGGAGGCGCGTCTGTCCCCGTCATGTGCCCGTGACCGGACGCCGTTGCCGGCGGCTAACGCGTCCGGTTGATGTCGTGGCGGGCAATGGGTTTACGGCGACACCCGGACGAAGTAGCCGGCGGCTGTTTTGTCCGGCTCGTTCCACCCCTTCGCCGGTGCCTCCGGTGCCTCCGGGTCCCGCGCCGCCGTCACCGTTTTCCATGGTCCCGTTCACGTTCTCGTTCACGTCGGCCGCCCCACCTCGCCTCCGCGCGGCCGCTGGCGGAGAAGAACCCGGCCAACCGTTGGACGTGATCGCGTACGTCCGTGCCTGCCTCGGTTTCGCTCGCTGAAGCCTGTGATTTGGCCTGAGTTAGGATGGTTCGATTCGATCGGAACCGATCGTTGGCCCTTCGCGTTCCCGCGTGCCTCGCGTCCCGCCTGGAGCCGCGCTTGAACCCGCCGCTTGCCGACGAACAACTGGCGCTCGACGCCGCGGGTGGGTCTCGCGATGCGTTCGAGGAACTCGTGCAGCGGTTCGGCGCCGCCGTGCGCGGGGTGATCGAGAAGAACGTCGAGGACTACCACCTCGCGTTCGACCTCGCGCAGGAAGTGTGGGTCAAGGTGTTCCGCGCGCTGCCTCGCTGGCAGCCGACCGGGTCGTTCCGCTCGTGGTTGTTCTCCGTCGCGCTGAATCACGTCCGCGACGCGAAGCGGTCGAAGGCACGCAGCCGCATCGTCTACCTCGACGAGTTCCGCACGACGCCCGCCGCTCCGAAGGCGAACAACCCGCACGGTCGGCACGAAGAGCAATCGGCGATCACGGCCGCACTGACCGCCGTCCCCGAGCCCTACCGCACCGCCGTCGTGCTCGTCGACGTGAACGGCCTGAGTTACGAGGAGGCCGCGGAGTCGCTCGGCTGCGCGGTCGGCACCGTGAAGTCACGCGTCAATCGCGGACGCTTCGCGTTCAAGGATCTGTACCTGCGTCAAGAAGGGGACGCGCGCGACCCCGCGCGCGCTTCGGAGTCGAGAGGAGTTTCGCCATGAAGTGCGATGCGATGCGCGAGTGGTTCAGCGATCGGATCGACGGAGCGCTCGATCCGGATCGATCGGCGAGCCTCGACCAACATCTGGCGCGCTGCGCCCCTTGCCTCGCGGAGTTCGAGTCGCTGCGCCTCGTCGTCGGTCGCCTGCGCGAAGCCGGCCCGCCGCTGACGAGCGCGGACGAACGCGCCGCGATCATGGCCTCGATCGACCGCGAAGCCGAAGACCGCCTCGTCGCAGCCGCGGTCAGCGGCGATCCGATCGAACGTCGCTCCGGCGTGTTCAAGCGCGCGATCCTGATTCCTCAGGCCGAGCCGGCGCCGCGACGCTCGCTGACTCTCGTCACGCACGTCGCGAGCTTCGGCGTCGGCATCGCCGCCGCCGCGCTGTTCTGGTTCGGCGGGGCCCGCGATGCGGAGCCGACGTCGCCGACCACGACGCAGTCGCCACCATCGATGCGGTCGACGGCGGCCGTGAACGACGTCGTCGTCTCGTCGTCCGCGCAAGCACCGACGAACGTTTCGCCGGCGCCCGGACCGATCGTGACTCCGCCGCCCGAGATGTTGCTGCGCGTGTCGGGCGACCTGACCGTGCTGCGCAACGGGCAGCGCGACACCGACACCGCGTCCCCGCTGACGCTGCGGCCCGGCGACGTGTTCGAAGCCGAGAGCGCCGGGAAGTGGCGGATCATCGTCGGCGATCACGGCGCGCTGGAGCTGCAGTCGGAGTCGGTCGCGCCGGAACCTCGCGTACCCTCCGTGTCGCGCGGCCCGATGATCGCGATCGACCTCGACCCGGCGCCGCTGCAACGACTCGCCGCGCGCATGCGCTCGTCGATCGAACAACTGGCCGTCGCCGTCGATCACGCGTCCGAGCGGATGCCGAAGACTCCGACGACGACCAACGCACCGGGGCCGGAGCTCGCGCCCGCGCCGGTGAGTTCCGCTCCGGAATCGCCGCGCGATCCCTCGCCGGAGGTCATCGCGAGTTCGACTCCCGCGGACGCGACTCCCGT
>JAEUIB010000091.1 GCA_016795255.1 Planctomycetota bacterium | reverse complement strand
GCGGGAGTTGCCGAAGGAGCGCCGCCGCGTGCTCGACCTGTCGCTGCGCGTCGGCCTGTCGCACGACGAGATCGCGACGAAGCTCGGGCTCGCGCTCGGCACCGTGAAGTCCCACGCGCGCCGCGGACTGATGCAGATCCGCGATGCCCTCGCCCGCGTCGGTGCGGCCGGTGCGCCCGGTGCGGCCGAGGCCCGAAAGGGGGGCGCATGAGCGCGCAGCACGACGGCACCCCCGGTTTCGAGGATCGCCTCATGGAACTGCTCGCCGGCCGAGCGCTCGGCGACCTCACGGCCGACGAATCGGCCGAGCTCGACCGCTTGCTCGCGGCGACGCCGACCGGTCGGGCCGGCATCGACGAGTTCGAACGCGCCGTCGGCGCGACGACGCACGCGCTGTTGGCGGCGGGCGGGCTCGAGCCGATGCCGGCCGACGTGAAGGCTCGCGTCGGCGCGCGACTGCAAGCGCACGTCGCCGCGCAGCGCCAGCAGCCGGCGTCGAGTCCACGGATCGTCGGCGAATCGCGCTCGGCGCGCTCCGGCGGCGCGGCGTGGTGGCTCGCCGCGGCGGCGCTCGTGCTCGCGGTCGTCGGGTGGTGGCCGCGCCTCGTCGCGCAGCGCAGCGGCCCCGAGCCCGCCGACTGGATCGTCGCGCAGTGGTCGCCCGGTTCCGATCCGTTGGGAGCGAACGTGTCCGGCGAAGTGCGCTGGTCGAACGCGACGCAGTCCGGACGCATGACGTTCACCGGGCTCGCGCAGAACGATCCGACGAAGGCTCAATACCAACTGTGGATCTTCGACAAGGCGCAGAGCGAGGCGACGCCGATCGACGGCGGCGTGTTCGACGTCGACTCGAGCGGCTCGGTGACGATCCCGATCGACGCGAAGCTGAAGGTCGACTCACCGTACTTGTTCGCGATCACGGTCGAGAAGCCCGGCGGCGTCGTCGTGTCGTCGCGCGAACGGCTCGCGCTGGTCGCTCCGGTCAAGGCTTGAGGCCCGCGCGCAGCTCGCTGTGGCAGCGCACGTGCAGGTCCGCGTCGTCCTTCCATTCGAACGTGCCGCTGACGTCGTAGTGGACGGTCAGCACGCGCGCCGCCTTGCCGGCTTTCAAGTCGTAGATGAAGTCGCCGACCATCACGCCGTGCTCGGGCTTCGCCGCGAAGCGATCGAGCAGGCGATGGATGCCGTCCGGTGACGGCTTGAACGCGGCGTCGTCGCGCGTGACGACGACATCGCGCGAGAAGAACTCGAGCAAGCCCGCGGCGCGCAGCGTGACGTCGACGTTCTCCCATGCGTTGCGCGTCAGGATGCCGACGGCGTGGCCGCGCGCGGCGAGGTCTTCGAGCAACTCGCGGGCGTAGGGCGCCGGCCGCGAGCGCGCCGCGACCTCGAGTTCCCACGCGTGGAGCTTGTCCCACAACGGTTTGGAGCGCGCAGGCTCCATCGAGCGCAGGGTCTCGAGGATCGGCGTGCCGGGCTCGACGCCGAGGATCCGCGCGATCTCGTCGAAGTCGTGCGCGGCGACCGTCAGCGTGCCGTCGAGGTCGAAGATCCAACTGGTGCGGGTCGAGAGGGTCATGCGGGGATGGTAGTCCGCCGCGTGGAGGCTTCCCATCCTCGACGGATTCGGGGACGATCCGGCCCCGACACCACCGCCGCCCTCGACGACGCCCTGCACGCGATCGAGGCGGGAGAAGGGATCTCCATGCATTCGCGATCGCTCGTCCGCTTGGGCTGTCTCGTCGCGTTGGTTGCCTCGGCCACCCCCGCCGTCGCGCAGAACGCCGGCGACGTGTGGTTCCCCACGTCCGTGTTGAGCGGCGGTGAACTCGTCCGCGTCGACCGAGGGGGCGTCCTGCACAAGTACGCGGGCATCCTGGCGAAGTCGATCGCGTACGACGCGCAAGGCCGCGTGTACGCCGTGGATCCCGATCACGCGGAGATCGCGATCGTCACGACCGCGGGCAAGGTCGGGTCGATCCCGTGGGTCGGCGCACAGTCGATCGTCGCGTGTCCGGACGGGTCGTTCTGGGTGCGATCCGCTGCCAGTGCCGGCGCCGTCACGTTCACGCGGATCGACGCCGGGGGGGCCGTCCTCGCAGGACCGGTTCTGGTCACCGCGGCGGTCATGACCGAAGTCGTCGACGCGGCGGGATCGGTGTGGATCACCGGGATCTTCGACACGACGAACCTCATTCGCATCACGAGCGACGGCACGCTGACGCCGCTGCTCGTGCCGTTCGTGACGCCGGGGCTCGCGGCGCTGCGGCTCACCACGACGAGCGATGGGTCGATCTTCATCGCCAACGGAACGACGACGGTGCGACGGTTCGATTCGAACCTGCAGTTGCTGTCGTCCTTCACGGCGCCCGCGCCGATCAACGTGATCTCGCCCGGTCGGGCGAAGTCGCTCGTGGCGTTCAGTCACGCGGCAAGCACGGTGTTCGCACTCGGAGCGAATGGGGCCGTCCTGCGCACGGTCACGTTGCCGTGGGGAGGGAGTCCGTTGTTCAGCATCTCGAGCGTGTGGGAGGCACCGGATGGGTCGTTCTGGGTCGACGGCACGAAGGGCTTCTTCCAATTCGTCGGCGAGCAGTTCGATGTCCACGGGCAGTTGATGGCTTCGTACGCGGGGCTCGGCGGCGGCGTGGCGCAGGGTGACGTCACGGGCCGCATGCGGCTCGAGATGTCGCCGTCGTCGGCGGATCCCGACCTGGATGGCGCGACGAACCGCGTCGAACTCGTCGTCGGCTCGAATCCGCTCGACGCTGCGAGCGTTCCTGCCGCGCTGACGGCCACGAGTTCGGGCACGTCGAGCGGCGGCTCGATCGCGATCCAGATCCACGCGCCGGCGAGCGCGAACCAACCGTACTTCGTCGCGCTGTCGTTGAACGGGCGCGGCGGCGTGAAGCTCGATCCGCCGTACGCGACGCCGTCGGTGCCGCTCGGGCAGGATCCGTTGCTGACGCTGTCGTTGCGCGCGCCGCCGATGCGGCCGACGCTCGGCGGCGTGCTCGACGCGAACGGCGACGCGTCGAGCGTGACGTCGTTCGGTCCGGTGCTGTCCGGCCGCACGGTGTACGTGTCGGCGATCTACGCGACGCCCTCGGACGTGCCCGCGGCGACCGCGCAGGTCGCCGTGACGATGCCCTGATCGGGGCCGGCGCGGTCGTTCAGCGCAACCGCTTCACGTAGACGTTCGCGAACTGCAACTTGTCCCCGTGGTGCTGGAGCGCGATCGGTCCGCGCGCCGGCACTCCGGGGAGTTGCGCGTTCTCGATCACGAGCTTGCCGTTCAGCTTCACGCTGAGACGGTCGCCGATCATCGTGATGTGGAAGCGGTTCCACTGGCCGGGGGCCAGGTCGGCGGCTTCCTTCGGCATGCAGCCCGCGCGGACCTCGGCCGACATCGACGCGTCGGTGCGATAGCCGTAGACCTCGCCCGAGCCGGCCGGCCAGCACCAGATGTTCACCTGCGATTTGTCGCTGCCGCGCAGGTAGATGCCCGAGTCGCCGAAGTCGCGGATGCGGGTCGTTTGCGGCTTGCCGTCGGCGTCGACGACTTGCATGCCGTCCTTGCCGAGCACCGGGACGTCGCTCGCCTTCGCCTCGCCGGGGAGGCGCCAGTCGACGATGAGTTCGAAGTCGCCGAACTCCTCGGCGCTCCACAGGTGCGTGCCCTTGCCGTCGTAGTCGAGGACCCAGTCCTGGACGGTCCAATGACCGTCATTGGTCGGATCGGGCTTCCAGCCGTCGAGGTTCTCGCCGTTGAACAGCGCGACGAAGCCCTCGTCGGCGAGCGCGACGTGCTGCGGGTCGAGGTTCGCGGACGGGGGGAGTTCCTTGATCTTCAGGTTGCGGAAGTGGACTTCCGAGCCCTCGGCCTCGAGGCAGATGTAGCCCTTGCGCGGTGAGATCGAGTGACCGCCGGAGACCTCCTTGCCGTTCACTTCGAGCTTCAGCGTGCCGTCGTTCGCGATGACGCGGTAGTGGTTCCATTCGGGCGCGGGCTTCGCGCGCTTCTCGCTCGGCAGGCAGCGTTCCCAGCCGCCGGGGTGCGGGCGGTCCGGCGTCATGCGCGCGCCGTGGATCGAGAAGATGTCGCCGTGACTCGTGTAGTTCGCGGTCTCGACGCCATCCATGACCTGCACTTCGATGGAGCGCGTGAACGGCTGGCCGCGCGCCGTGATCGCGTCGGACCAAATGAACAGGCCGGCGTTGCCACCGGCTTGCAGGTGGCGGTACTCGAGTTCGAGCACGAAGTTCTCGAACATGCGATCGGTGCGCATCACGCCGGTCGGTCGGCCGGAGCAGACGATCATCGAGTCCTTCACGCTCCACGTGCTCGGCCCGCAGTTGACGTTGACCCAACCGGACAAGTCGGTGCCGTTGAACAGCGGCACGAATCCGTCCTCGGCGCGTGCGGAGGGCGAGGCGGAGGCGCAGAGCGCGAGAAGTACGAGGGGCGCGGCGGCGACGCGAAGCATGGCGGGCTCCGAGGAGGAGGCGGTGGCGGGGCCGCGGATGATAGGGACAGGTGCGGGGACAGTCCCCGGGACAGGCGCGGGGACAGTCCCCGGGACTGTCCCGTCGCGAGTGGGCCAGGCGATCGGGCAGGTCGTCGCCGAGGTCGGAGCGCTGGTCGCGGGCACCGGGGACAGACGCGCCTCCGTCCCCGTCCGAGCCGGGATCACTTGGTCTCGAGGTAGCCGACCTCTTTCAGCACCTCTTGCGTCGCCAGTGCGACCGCCCAGCGCGTCGTCTGGCGGCGCTTCGGCCACTCGATGAGGTGGGCGTCCCAGCGCTCGCGCTTCGTTTCGAAGACCTTGTCCATCGCCTCGATGAAGCCGTCGCGCGTCTTCGTCGTCGCCAACGCCTTCGCGATGCGCGCCGGGTCCGACCCGTTCTCTTCGAACAGGTAGACGAGTCGCAACCGCAATCCTTCGAGTTCGGGTCGCAGCGCCGCTTCGTCGTTCACGAACACGCGCGCCGCGGACTCGACCAGCGTGCGGTGGTCGCGCAGTTTGACGAAGGCCTGCTTGATCGCCTCGTAGAGCTTCTGCTGCCGTCGGTCCGGCGGGATCGGCGCGACGAACGACCGGTCGTTCTGGATGTGCCGTGCGAACGCGATCACGTCCGTGTCGGGCATCTCGACGGTCGCGCCGGAGCGGAACGCGTCGTAGATCGTGATGTGCTTGAACGCGGCGCCGAGCCGATCGCAGTACGCGTGGCCGAAGAAGTCGGCGAGCTCGTCGAGCTTCGGATCGAAGTCCCACTGCTTCATCAGCCAAGCCGCGAGCAGGTCGGTGTCCGGCACGTTGCCGGCGAGCAGGTCCCAGAACTCCTCGTCGACGGTCTCCTGGACCCCGAGATCGACGATCTCGTTGGTCGCGAAGTCGTAGCGCACGCGCTCGAGGTACGGAGCCGGGTCGGTCCAGACCTGCATCAGGCCTTCCTGCTCCGACGCGTAGCTCGAATCGTCGGGCTCGAACTGGCGAGGAGCCGCGACCGGCGCGTACTCCGTGTGGAGATAGAACACCGGCTCGCGCGGTGGTGCGAGCTGAGCCTCACGGCGCGCGCGGTTGCGCAGCGCGAGCAGCTTCTTCACCTCGGGATCGGTCAGCGCTTCGACCTTCGCTTTCGCGCGCGCGAGCAGCTCGGCCTTCGTCGTGTCGTCCGCCGCGACGAACCGATCCCACGCGACCGCGAGCGGGTCGGGCGGCGTGCTCTCGTCCTGGGTCCCGGCGTCGACGGGCGAAGCCGGCGCGAGAGCGAGCCACGCGCAGCATGAGGCGAGGATGAGCGAGACGGTGCGGTTCATGGCGTCATCTTGGCGGGGAGCGCGAATCGGTTGAAGCCTCGGTACGCCTTCCGGGGCGGAAAGATGCGTCTCGAGGCCTCCTCGCTCTTGAACCTGGCGAACGCGACTTACGAGAATCGCGCCGTGCACCGACTCCACGCCGTCCTCCTCTTCGTCGTCTGCGGGCTCGTCAGCGGTTGCGACACCGCGCGCGAGAAGATCGAACGCTTCGAACAAGGCACGCGCCCCGACCAGCCGCTGCCCGAGGTCCCGCCCGCGCCGCTCGGCCCCGGCGAAACCCCGCCGCCGCCGCGCGTCGTGTTGCTGTGCGTGCCGGGCCTCGGCTCCGAACTCGTCGCGCGCGGCATCGACGAAGAGTTCCTGCCGAACCTGCGCCGATTGAAGGCCGACGGCGTGCTGGTGCTGGACACGCCCGCGGCGGGCTCGGCGGTTTCCGCGTGCGCGTCGCTGTTCTTCGGCACGAATCCCGGCGAGCACGGCATCGCCGCCGTCCCCGCCGATGCGCTCGGCTACGCGCAGAGCGCGTCCACGCTCGGCGCCGCGATGCAAGACGCACCGAGCGAGTTCGCCGCCGCACGCGTCGTCGTGCCGACTCCGCGCATCGCGAACGGGGCGCGCTCGACCGTGTTCGACGTGCTCGGCGACGCGGGCGTCCGGTCGCTGGTGCTGCGCGCGCCGCTCGCGTTCGACGCGACGTCGAACCACGTCCGCAGGCTCGCGTCCGGCGCGACGCCCGGACTCGACGATGCGGCGGGCCCGACGCTGTTCGTCGAGGGCCTCGAGGCCGCGGAGCGCGTCGCGGCGAACGGCACGCGCATCGTGCCCGCGCCGGTCGCGACGCGCGACGTGACCGAGGACGTGTTCAGTCTCGAGGTCCTCGGCCCCGCGCGATGGGATGCGTCGGCGCAGCGCGCGTCGGCGCAGATCGAGCTGCGGCTGTCGTGGGACCGCGCGCGCGGAACGGTGCGGACGTCGGACACCGGTCGCAAGGGCCTGCCGATCCGAGCTGGACGGTGGACGGGGCCGGTCCGGCTGCGGTTCTCGCTCGGCGACGGTTTCGACGTGTTC
>JAEUIB010000086.1 GCA_016795255.1 Planctomycetota bacterium | reverse complement strand
GCCTTCGGCCTCTGTGTAACGGGGCCCGGGGGCCTTCGGCCCCCGGCTCGCGTCGACGCCCGAGCAGGCGTCGGGCCCAGCGGCCCGAGCGTCAGGCGGTTGCTGGCACTCCCAGCCCACCGTCCTCGCGCGGCTTCGCCGCTTCCGCCTTCGCGGCCTCGCGCTTGCGCGCCTCGTCTTCGGCGCGTTCGCGTGCGGTTTCCTCGCGCTTCAGATCGTCGATGTCCTTGCCCTCGACGATCGCGCGGACTTCGGCGCCGGTCAGCGTCTCGTACTTGATCAGTGCGTCGGTGATGCGCTCCACGTGCTCGCGGTTCTGCGACAGGATGCGCTTCGCCGTCTCGTAGCCGCTGGTCAGGATGCGCTGGATCTCGCGATCGATCTCGAGCGCCTTCGCCTCGCTGTGCGTCTTCGCGTGGCCGATCTCCTGGCCGAGGAACATCGTCTCGCCGCTGTCCGCGTACGAGATCGGGCCGATGTTCTCCGACATGCCCCACTGGCACACCATCTGCCGCGCGATCTCCGTCGCGCGCTTGATGTCGTCGTAGGCGCCGGTCGAGATGTCGTCGCAGAACAGCTCTTCCGCACAGCGCCCGCCGTACGCGAACGCGATGTTGTTCAGGAGCTCCTTCTTCTTCTCGTTGAAGCGGTCCTGCTGCGGCAACACCATCGTCGCGCCGAGCGACATCCCGCGCGGGATGATCGTGACCTTGTGCAGCGGCTCCATGCCCTCGAGGAAGTGAGCGACGAGCGCGTGACCGGTCTCGTGGTACGCGGTCTCCTTGCGGTCCTTCTCGTCCATCACCTTGTTCTTCTTCTGGCGGCCGAAGCGAACCTTGTCGCGGGCCTCCTCGAAGTCGGAACGCTCGACGAACTCCTTGTTCTTCAGCGTCGCGATCAACGCAGCTTCGTTGACGATCGCCGCGAGCTCGGCGCCCGAGAACCCCGGCGTCGCTCGCGCGAGCCACTGGATCTCGACCGTCGGCGACATCTTCACCTTCTTGGTGTGGACGCGCAGGATCGCCTCGCGACCCTTCAGGTCCGGCAAGCCGACGACGATCTGGCGATCGAAGCGGCCCGGACGCAGCAACGCTGGATCGAGCACGTCGGGCCGGTTCGTCGCCGCCACGAGGATGATGCCCTCGTCGGTCTCGAACCCGTCCATCTCGACCAGGATCGCGTTCAGCGTCTGCTCGCGCTCGTCGTGACCGCCGCCCATGCCGGAACCGCGCGTGCGGCCGACCGCGTCGATCTCGTCGAGGAAGATCAGGCACGGCGAGTTCTCGCGCGCCTGGCGGAACAAGTCGCGCACGCGCGACGCGCCGACGCCGACGAACATCTCGACGAAGTCCGAACCGCTGATCGAGAAGAACGGCACGTTCGCCTCACCGGCGATCGCCTTCGCGAGCAGCGTCTTGCCGGTGCCGGGCGGGCCGACCAGCAGCACGCCGCGCGGAATGCGTCCGCCGAGGCGCGAGAACTTCGCCGGGTTCTTCAGGAACTCGATGATCTCCTGGACCTCGTCCTTCGCCTCGTCGATGCCGGCGACGTCGTCGAACGTGACGTTGCTCTTCTCTTTCGTGATCAGTTGCGCGCGGCTGCGGCCGAACGACAGCACGCCGCCGCCCCCGCCGGGCGAACGCATCTGCCGGAACAGGAAGAACCAGAACAGACCGAGGATCAACAGCCACGGCGCGATCGTGTAGACGAGCTGCGTCAGGAACGTGTTGGGCTGCGACGCGCGGATCGCCTTCGGGTTCGACACCGCGATGTTGTCGATCGTCAGCGTCGGCGTCTTCGCCTCGAGCAACCGGACCAGCGCCGGCACGTCGACCGGCGCGCCACCCGGCGCGGGCTTCACTTCCCAGTACTTCAGCGCCGGCGCGACGCCCGCGCGTTCGCTCCACCAGAACTGCGCGAACAGGCGAACGTCCTTGTCGGACGACACCGTGTACGCCTTGCGCACGAGGTTCGGCTGCGCTTCGAGCGCCGACCGCAATTGCGGTTCGAACAGCGCGCCGAATTCGGACGACACGAACGATTGGATCTCGGCCGACCGCTGCGCGAGCACGCCGGTCGGGAACTCGACCTTGAAGCGCTCGGGCTGTTCACCCTTCAACGTCCCGGTGAGCTGCAGATCGCCCTTCTGCTCGATCGTCTCGACGCAGCCGGTGTAGAGCTTCTCCTGGAACTCGACGAGCGACATCTCTTTCTCGCCGCGCAGTAGCGCGCTGTCGTCGCCGAGGAAGTTGAACGCGAACAGCACGAACAGCAGCACGATCAACAAGGTCATGACCGTGTTGACGCTCGACTTCGGCCGCCGGTTCTTGTCCGGGTCCTTCGGAGCGGACTGGCGGTACGGGTTGCGGTTTGGATCCTGCGTCACGCGTTCCTGCTTTCCGTCGATCTAGGCGTCGGTCTGGGCGTCGGTCTCACCACTCGGTCTCGAGCTCGTCGACGATCTTGCGCGCGAGGTCGTAATAGGCCTGCCGTTGTGCGGTCTGGAGTCCTTCGCCGGTCGCGAGCGCGAAGTCGATGCGCTTGCTCGTCTTGAACTCCTTCACCACTTCCTTGCTGCGTGCCTTCACCACCTTGCAGGACACTTCGGTCGTCGCCGACGATTCGGTGCTTCGATCGCGATCCGAGATCGCCAACACACGCTGGTCGACCGCGGTGATCGTCCCTTCGAGGATGACGTCGGCCTCGTCCTCGCCCACCACGTGGATGCCCGGTCGGGTCCGCAGGATCTCGCACACGCTGCGGGTCAGATCGAACTCCACCTGGCGATAGAACGTCTCGTTCTCGAAGATCGGCACGGCGATACGCCGAGCATTCGCCGGAAAAACCGGCTCCGTGCGATAGCCCTGGCAGGCACCGGTCGCAACGGCCGCCAAGACGAGCAAGTACCGCCAGCTTCGAGACATGCGTGCCCTTCGACGGAGCCGACTTCGAACATCCCCCGGACTCCCGGGCGGGACGGACGAGGCCGAAGTATAGCGATGGCCGTCCCGCCGACCGCCCCGGCGCCCAAGTTCCAGGCCCCGGGTTCGGATCCTGTCGCAACCATGCCATTCAGAGGCCGTGAACAAATCGGGGGCCGCCCCCGATTTGTTCACGGCCGAACCCACAAGGTGTCCGAGGCGGCGGCAGCCGCCGTACTCAAAGACGAACCGCGTCAGTCCAACGCGAATCATCTGTGCCTGGTGAATAGGGCGGCGACTGCCGTCGCCGAGCAACACCTGGTGAGGCCGAGAACGTGAATCAATCGGATTGATTCACGTTCTCTCACAGGCCGTTGCCGTCCTCGTCGTCGGCGGGCTTCGGGCGAATCTCTTGTTCCCATTTCGGCCGGTCGGCGCGCGGCTTCAGCAGGTCGGCGCTGTGCTCGTCGAGTTCGGACGCGTCGACCCCCTGCGCGGTTCCCGACTTCGGGAAGCGGAGCGCCGCGTTCGCGCGATGCAGCCGCTCGCCGACGACGACGTCGCGATCCGCGTAGAACTGGGCGATGTCCAACTCGCGCTGCGCGATCAGGTCCTCGAGTTCCGCGCGTTCCCGCTTCGCGTCGGCGACGAAATTGCCGTCCGGATAGCGGGTCAGGTAGCGCTCGAGCGCCGCGTGGGCGCGCAGCAGCGGATCGGCGTCGAACGACTGCCCGCGCGTCTGCAGTCGGTACGCCGACGCGACGCGGTACAGCGCGAGATCGGTCCACTCGCTGTCGGGATACTCGCGGACGAGTCGCTCCCACACGTCGGCCGCCGCCTGGTACTGCCGATCGTCGAAGAGCGTCTGCGCCAGCTCTTTCCACGCATCGTCGGCGAGATCCGACCGCGGGAACTTCGTCACGAGGAACGTCAGCGCCTCGATGCCGACGTCGCGCTCGGTGCCGAAGTCCCCGAACCACGTGCGCGGCGCGGCGAGGAACTGCTTGCCGATCGCGAACGCGCGCTTGCAGACGATCCGATCGTGCGTCGTCTGCGGGAACTCGTCCAACAAGCGCCGGTAGTGCGGCAGCGCTTCGCGCAAGTCGCCGGACTGGAAGCGCCCCTCGGCCGCGATGAACCGCATGGCTTCGAGATCGTCGAAGTCGAAGTCCGTCTTCAGCACGTGCTCGGCGAGGTCCGCGGCGTACGCGGACTCCCCGGCCGAGAACGCGCTCTGCGCCGCATCGGCGACCTGGCGCGACGTGAGGTCGAGCGCGGACACGCCGTCGACCTTCGGCACCAGCGAACATCCCGAGCTCGCGACGACGAACGCGAGCGCGAGGCGGCGAAACCACGACGACGTCATGCGACCGGTTCTCGGGAGGGCGTCCGCTCGGTGCGATCGAGCAAGCGACGCGACAGCAACGGGCGCTCGAGACGATACTCGACGTACAGATCGATCGCGCGGCGCGCTTCCGTGACGACCGCCTCGGTCCACGCCGGAGTGTCGGCATCGTCGCGGGCGCCGCCGAGCGCGCGGCGCAACAGGCGGATCACTCCGTCCGAACAGACGATCGCCGTCCGATCGGGCGTCGAGCACGAGCCGCACAACAAGCCGCCCTGCGCCAGCGACAACCAACCGCGCCGCGCGGAGCGGACGTCGTTGCCGCAGCGCACGCACGCGTCGAGCACCGGTACGAATCCCGCGATCCCGAGCACGCGTCCGGCGAACGACGTCAGGTACGCCTCGATCTCGAAGCGCTCGCGCGCGCGGTCCAACAGGTCGAGCACGCCGGCGAGCGCGTCGAACAGCGCCGGCTCGCGATCGCGCGGCCACGCGAACGCGCGGATCAGCTCGAGCGCGTGGTTCGCGCCGAGCCACGTCGTCAGTTCGCGCCGCAGACCGCGCCACGGTTGCGTGATCTGGAAGCCGTGCAGCAGATCGAGCTCGGAGCGTCGCCGTCGCTGCACGTCGGCGACGCCGCGCGTCAGCACGTCGAGCGGCCCGCCGAACGTGCTCTTGTCGCGATACGAGCCGCGCGCGAGCACCGACAAGCGCCCGTCGTCGGGCGTCAACAGATCGACGACCTGGCTGGTCTCCGAGAACGGAGCCCGGCGCAGGACGATCGCATCACGGGTGGAACGGGTCGGCTTCAATGGCGAACTCGGGCGAACTCGGGCGAACTCGGCGGTGAACTCGGCGCTTCGATCGGGGACCATCGGCCTGTAAGCTCCCGGTTCATTCCGTGGACGGGAGCGAGGTCGACGAAACGGCATGAGCCTATCCCTGCTCGGTCGCAAGCGCCTGCTGTGCTCGGCGAACAACGGCGTCTGCGTCGTGATGTACCAGCCGCTGCTGCGCTACCTGGAACAAGACGATCGACTCAAGCTGTTACACACGGCGTACTTGAGTCACACGCGCCGCATCGACAAGCAGGACACCGAGGACCTGCGCGGGTTCTTCCAGCGCTTCGGGATCACGAAGGGCGTCACGCATTACCGCATGACGCGCTTCATGCCGATCGACCTGTACCTGAGCCCGAACTTCTCGGAGCGCCTGATCCCGAAGTTCGCGAAGACCAAGGTCCAGATGTTCCACGGCGTGTCGTTCAAGAACTGCGCCGTGTCGGACAAGACCTACGCGTTCGATCGCTTGTTCCTGCCCGGGCCGTACCACCGCCGGCGCTTCCTCGAACGCGGCTTGTACAAGGATGGCGACCCGCGGCTCGTGATGATCGGGCTGCCGAAGCTCGACCGCCTCGTCGACGGCAGCATCGATCGGTTCCAGGTGCTGGCTAAGCTCGGCGCCGACCCGACCAAGAAGACCGTGCTGTACGCGCCGACCGGCGACGAGGGCAACTCGCTGCACCGCAACGGCATGGACATCCTCGAGACCATGCTCGGTCAGGACGTCAACTTCATCGTCAAGCCGCACGACCACGCGATGCGCGACAAGAGCTGCGGCATCGACTGGCGCGCGAAGCTCGCGACGTGGAAGCACCCGCGCCTGTTCGTCGACCTCGGCTCGGACGTCGTGCCGCTGCTCGCCGCGGCCGACATCCTGATCACCGACGCGTCGTCGGTCGCGTTCGAGTACACGCTGCTCGACCGCCCCATCGTGTTCTGGGACGTGCCCGAGATCATGAACGGCAAGCGCGCCGCGCAGATGGACCTGTCGACGTGGGGCCGCAAGGGCGGCGACATCGTCGACTCGCGCGCGAGCCTCGAGAAGACCGTGACGCGGCTGCTCGACGATCCGTCGGAGAAGAGCGAACTGCGCCAGAAGATCGCGAACGACTTGTTCTACAAGCCCGGCACGGCCGCGCAGCGCGCGGTGCGCCGCATCTACCACGAGTTGGACATGGAACCGAGCGACGCGGTGAAGCACGCCGACGCCGCGCTGGTCGGCTGATCCCCCCGATTCGTACGTTGCGCGGAGACGCATGAAGAAGACCGGACACACGTTCGACGACGACGGTGACGACGACAGCATCGAGCCGTCGTACACGCCACCGCGTCCGGCCGACCCGTCCGGCGATCTCGATGCACTCGCGCGCCAGAACCTCGACACGACGCAGGAGCTGAAGGGCCTCGCGCGCGTGCGCCAGGTCATGAAGCCGGTCTCGAGCGAAGACGCGAAGACGTACAAGAAGCTGTTCGTCTACGTGAAGCCGTTCCTGCCGCGGATCGTCGCGGCGGTGATCATGGCGGCGTGCGCGGGTCTGCTCGGGTCGTACGCGCAACTGAAGCTCGTCGAGAAGGGGCTCGACACGATCCTGAAGGGCGCCGAAGCATCGGAGCGCGTCGACACCAACGAAGACCGCGTCATCGAGCTGAAGCGCGAACTCGAACGACTCGAGAAGGATCTCGCCTCCGGAGCGGTCAAGCCCGGGGACGAGGCCAAGAAGACGAGCAAACTCGAAGCCCTGAGCGAGAAGCGCGAAGCGCTGAAACTCAGCGAAGAAGAACAAGCGAAGCGCAAGGCGAAGCTGTTCGAGATCGTTCTGATGTTCCTCGCCGTCGTGCTCGTCAGCGCGATGCTCGGCTTCGGGCAGACGCTGATCATGGCGTCGGCCACGCGCAAGATCGTGCGCCGCATCCGCGACGACTGCTTCGAACACTTGATGCGCCTGCCGTTGCGGTTCCACCAGTCGAACCACTCGGGCAAGCTCGTCGCGCGCATCACGAAGGACATCAACCGGCTCCGCGAACTGCTCGTGTCGATGATGATCACGGGCGTCAAGGAGTCGTTCATCTTCATCGGCGCGTTGATCTTCGCCGTCTCGCAGACGTGGATCGTCGCCGCGTTCGCGGTCGCGTTCGTCGTCGTCGCGGTCGTGCCGATCCGCATCATCGCCGACAAGATCCGCAACCGCGATCGCGAGGAAGAGGCGGGTTCGGGCGACATGTTCGCGGTGCTGCAAGAAGCTCTGCAAGCGCAGAAGGTCATCAAGACGTTCACCGCGGAAGGGCACGAGACCGCGAAGTTCAAGGCGATCACCAAGGACATCAACCGCAAGCAACTGCGCACGCAACGACTGCGCGCGTGGACCGAGCCGCTCGTCGAACTGATCGGCGGCATCGGCATCGCGGTCGGGTTCGCGTTCCTC
This sequence comes from Planctomycetota bacterium, assembly GCA_016795255.1. Taxonomy (GTDB): domain Bacteria; phylum Planctomycetota; class B15-G4; order B15-G4; family JADJEK01; genus JADJEK01. The sequence continues at coordinate 1,308 of JAEUIB010000086.1, read as the reverse complement.
GGCGGCCTCGTGTTGAAGGACGAACTCGAGTTCGCCGTGCTCGCGACCACGCTGTTCGCGATGCAGCGCATCAACGCGTCGGTCCGCAAGCTCGGCAAGACGCAGAACGACTTCGCGAAGGGCATCACGGCCGGCGAGCGCGTCGCGAAGATCCTCGACCAGAGCCCCGAAATCCACGAAGCGCCCGACGCTCGGCCGCTCGAGCGCTTCGAAGAGGCGATCGAGTTCAACGACGTCGTGTTCGGCTACGACCCGAACCGGCCGGTGCTTCGCGGCATCACGTTCACGGTGAACCGCGGCGAGACGGTCGCGATCGTCGGACCGTCCGGCGCCGGCAAGACGTCGCTCGTCGACCTGCTGCCGCGTCTGTACGACCCGAGCGACGGCTCGATCACGATCGACGGCACGGACCTGCGCGACTACACGCTGAAGTCGCTGCGCGAACGCATCGGCATCGTCTCGCAGGAGACGATGCTGTTCCGCGACACGATCAAGCAGAACATCGCGTACGGCTTGCCCGACATCGACGACCACGCGATCGTCGAGGCCGCGCGGTTCGCGAACGCGCACGAGTTCATCCTCGAGAAAGCGATGGGCTACGACACGCCGCTCGGCGAACGCGGCGGACGCTTGTCGGGCGGCGAGAAGCAACGCATCGCGATCGCGCGCGCGCTGCTGAAGAACCCGCCGATCCTGATCCTCGACGAGGCGACGTCGGCGCTCGACGCCGAAGCGGAGCATCGCGTCCAGGAAGCGCTCGAACGCTTGATGAAGGGTCGCACGACGATCGTCATCGCGCATCGTTTGGCGACGATCACGCGCGCGAACCGCATCGTCGTCATGCATCGCGGCCAGATCCTCGAGCAGGGCACGCACCACGAACTGCTGGCGCAGAACGGCCGCTACGCGAAGGCGTACAACCTGCAGCTCGAAGCGATGAAGCGCGGCGAGCGCGAGAAGGACATCGACACGTTCTTCGGGGACGTCGCATGAACGGGAGCGGGACGCCCATGCGCATCCTGCACCTGCTGACGCACGGGAAGATCAACGCCGGGGGCTCGATCCAGGCGTTCCTGCTCGCGCGCGAACTGAAGAAGCGCGGCCACGACGTCGTGATGGCGTTCTCGGAGCGCAAGGGCGAGCCCGACGTCGACACCGCGCAAAAGGTCGCGCAGATCGGCTGCCGCTACGTCGGCCTGCCGTTGAAGACGTTCACCGGGTTGCGGGCGCTGCGCACGTTGCTCGAGACCGGCGGGTTCGACGTCGTCCACCTGCATCGCGAGGTCGCGCTCGAGCAGTTCCTGCGCG
>JAEUIB010000519.1 GCA_016795255.1 Planctomycetota bacterium | reverse complement strand
CCCCGGGGCTCGACGACCTGCGCTTCATCGGCTCGAAGGGAGTCGTCTGCGAGCCGCGCGACGCGGTCACGGGTGCGCCGACCGGCATGTTCTTCAAGATCGCGGCCGACCGTATCACCGTGAAGAACGTGACGGTGCGCCATGCCGCGGAGTCGTCGCCGGGCTTCGACAACGGGATCGGCATCGGACTGTTCGGCAACGACGGCGTGGTCGACGGCGTCACGTTCATCGACTGTCGGGACGTCGCGCTCGATGCGTCGTTCGACCGACCGACGATCCGCAAATGCGTGTTCCGCGACTGCGGCGTCGCCGCGTACGCGGGAACCCAAGCGCTGGTCGAATCGAGCACGTTCACGCGCTGCGCGGTCGGCGTCGAGTGCGCGGGCAACGCCGTCGTCGTGCGCAAGTGCAAGTTCGCCGACATCGGAGCGCTCGGGCCGGCGCTGCGCATCGTCGGTGCGTCGGCCCTCGTCGAGGCCTGCTCGTTCACGCAATGCGAGTCCGGGGGCATCTCGCTCGACGGCTCCGGGACCGTCCGCAACAACAAGCTGGCCGGCGTGCTCGGTCAACCGGCGATCGATCTGCAGGGATCGGGTTCGTACCTGATCGAGAAGAACGCGATCACCGGAGCGCAGACCCACGGCATCCAATCGGTCGCCAACGCGACGACGCTGCGCAAGAACGTCGTCAAACAATGCGCGCACGAAGCCATCGGCATCGAAGTCAGCGGCGCTGCGTCCATCGTCGAATCCAACGTGATCCAGGACGGCAGTCGCTTCGCGCTGTTCTGTCCGGGGCCGTCGACGAACGCGATCGTCGCGAAGAACGTCGTGCGGCGCGCGGGCTACGAAGTCGGCGTGTTCCTGCTCGGCGACGGTTCGACGTTCAGCGGCAACACGATCCAGGATTGCGGCGGCGACGGGCTCGTCGTCGGCGGCACGGGTGCGCAGATCGTGAACAACGCGATCTCCGGCAACACGATCGACGGCATCGACATCGACAATTGCTCGGGAGTGTTCGTCTCCGGGAACAAGGTGATCGCGAACGGGGCCGAAGGCATCGAAGTCGGCGCCGCCGGCTTCGCGACGGTGTCCGGCAACGTCGTGCAGAAGAACCGCATCGACCTCGCGAACGCGGGCGTCGCGACGTTCAGCGGCAACACGTTCGGCACGGGCGGTGACGCGGTGCTGCCGCAGATCGATTGAAGGTGAGGCGCACGTCGACGAGTTCGTTGCCAATGGACGACATCACCCGGACGCGATTACCGCCGGCAAACGCGTCCGGTCAGCCGACGAGCGCGCGCATCACGGACTCCGTTGGGTGACGGGCCGCGGGCGGCGCAGGGCGCGCACGTCACGCTCGACCCGTCCGCCAAGGCGCGCGAACGCGACGCCGCACGCGATGTAGGCGCCGAGTCGGCCGTATCCGATCGCGAACGCGAGGAACGGGATCTCGTCCCACAGCCGGGTTCCGGCGAAGATGCAGAGCGTCAATCCGAGCAACGCGAATCCCGCCCGCTGCGAGAACAGCGTGATGGCCGCTGCTTCGTAGCGAGAGGCGAGGCGCGCGCATCCGATCGCGGCGATCGACACCGCGACGGTGTCCGCGCCGAACACGACGAGATCGATCGCTCGAGATCCCGCGCCGGAGACGCCGGGGAGGTATCGCGCCGCGATCAGCCCGAGCAGGCCGACGATCGCGCTCCGCTGCGCGATCGAGAACGCGGTCGCCTCGGTGCGCAGGCGCCACGCTGCGAATGCGAACAGCGCGAATCCGAGCTCGTCCGGCATCACGTCGAAGTCGAACGGCGCAGGCGCCACGTAGTCGAACGAGATGAGGCACATCGCGTTCACGAAGTTCAGAAGGCTCCACGCACGCGATCGCGCGCGGTGGAGAGGAACTCGCTCGTCCTCGGAAAGGCGTGGGGCGGCCGGATCCGCCGGATCGGTCGAGTCGATCGTCGTTCCCCCGAACAAAGCCCGTCTGGTGATGCGGCGCAGCATCCCACCGCCGCAAAGCAACGGCAAGCACCTGCAAGCGACGAGGCCGATGCCCGCGGTCGCGGACATCGGCCTCGTCGTCAGCCAGCGTGCCTGAGGTTCAGTTCACGCGCTTCACTTCGAGCTGCATCATCTTGAACTCGACGCCGCTCTTCGGATCGGAGCCGTACATCTCCAGCGTCATCGTGTTCGGATCGACCAGCGTTTCGACCTCGCGCATCGACGCCATGCCCTTGCGGACCGGGCAGTAGTACGAGAACGCCCAAGTGATCGTCTTGCCGTCGGCCGACCGAGTGCCGGTGCCGTGCATCATCCCGGTGCTCATCGTGTCCATCCACGTGGACACGAAGTGCTTCGCGCCGTTGTCGTAGCCGGTCAGCCCGAGCCCGGTGAACGGGCCCATTCCGGGAATGTCGCCGGTGTACTTCGTCTCGAGGTAGCGACCGTCCATCAGCGGCGAAGCGACCATCGTGCATTCCGACACGGTCGCCGGCGCACCCGGAGCCATCCACGAATTCGTGGTGCCCTTCCACGTGCCGACGCGCTGCGCGAGCTCGGCCTGCATCGGCCCCGGCGTCGCGGCGTCCATCATCGCCTTCATGTCCGCCTCGGTCCAACCGGGCGGCAACTGCATCTGCATGTCGGCGGGCGGCTGCTGCTGCGCGACGGTGACCTTCGAGTCCTGTGCGCAACCGATGAACGTGGGAATCAGCAGCAGGGCGCCGACCCAGTGACGAGTCTCGAGAACCATCGATCTTCCTCCGTGGAATCCAGTGAGTTTTGATCCGAGCGAGCGCGAAACACTACCGGTCTCCGGGCGAGTCGGCACCCATCGGCCGAAGCAACCTCGGCCGTAAGAGCGGTAGGCGTTCCGAAGAACGAGTGGAGCAAGGAGCGGGTCGGGGGACGAGAACGTGAACGGGACAATGGAAAACGGTGACGGTGGTGCGGGACCCGGTGGCACCGGAGACAACGGCGAAGGGGTGGAACGAGCCGCGCGCGTTGGGGACTGTCCCCGGTGTCCCCGCACCTGTCCCCATGACGGGGACAGACGCGCCTCCGTCCCCGTCATCTACCGATGCCTTCAATCGCCACGGCGGAGCGCGAAGCGCGACCCGAAGTTCTCCCTCGGGTTCAAGCTCGCGCGCGTTTGAAAACCACTCCGTCGCCGGGGAGCCAAACCCGAGGGCAAGGCAGGGGGTCGACGCGACCGACCACTCGTTCATCGCGGACGCGGCGATCCGCTGATACGTCTCGTGTAGGAACCCCAGCCCAACCGCGTTCTTGAGAGGTGCGTGCATC
>JAEUIB010000037.1 GCA_016795255.1 Planctomycetota bacterium | reverse complement strand
TGCTGACGGTGCCGATCGTGCAGATCGCGCTGGCGACGACGTCGCATCCGCCGGTGCTGAATCCGCTGACGGACGCCGTCCACGCCGATGCGATGTTGCGCATCACGCTGAAGTCGCCGACCCACGCGCGCCGCTGGGTGACGCTGATCGCCGGCGACGAACTCGAGAGCCTGCCGGGCGATCCGACGCTGAAGCTGCCGAAGATCACCGCGAAGCCGTTCCAGGCCGCCGGGACGTACGAAGGCGTGTTCGAAGTGTTCGAGTTCGATCCGGGGACGTTCGACGCGAACGCGTTCCAGTTCGAAGAGATCGACGGCTTGCATCGCCGCCACGCGCGGTCGGCGACGACGACGCTGACGACGGTGCCTTGACGATGGCGGCCGTCGCTCTGGTTTCGGGCGGCCTCGACTCGACGGTCGCCGCGACGCTCGCTCATCGGACGCACGGACTCGCGGCGATCGTGACCGCGGACTACGGGCAGCGCGCGGCGTCGCGGGAGATCGCGGCCGCAGCGCGCATCGCGCGGGCGCTCGCGGTTCCGGCGCGCGTCGTCGACCTGCGGTTCCTGGCGGCCTTCACGAAGACGGCGCTCGTCGACCGCTCGCGGTCGCTCGAGTTGATCGACCGCACGCAGCTCGACGACGTCGCCGGCGCGGCCGCGGCGTCGATGCGCGCCGTGTGGGTGCCGAATCGCAACGGCGTGCTGATCGCCGCCGCCGCTGCGGTCGCCGAGAGCCTCGGAGCCGACGCGGTGGTGGTCGGCTTCAACGTCGAGGAGGCGGCGACGTTCCCCGACAACACGCAGGAGTTCATCGCGCGGTCGACCGCGGCGCTCGAACTCTCGACGTTGAATCACGTGCGCGTCGAGGCTCCGACGGCGGCCCTCGATAAGATCGCGATCGTCCGCGCCGGCTACGCCAACGCGGCGCCGATGCACGCGGTGTGGTCGTGCTACGGCGACGGCGCGACGCATTGTTTCGCGTGCGAGTCGTGTCTTCGACTGCAGCGCGCGTTGCGCGGCGCCGGCGTCTACGAGCGGTTCGTCGCGGAGTGGGAGGGTGGCCAGTGAACGTGCGACGTGAACTCGTGCGCGGCGTCGTGCTCGGTCTCGCGATCGGTCTGACGTCGTGCGAGATGCCCGAGATGTTCCGCTCGGATCCGGCCGGCGTGCCGTTCGTGCTGCCGGGCTACGTCCGGCGCGCGCCGGTCGAAGTCGCGATGCTGCCGATCCAACAGATCGAGGCGTTCGGCGAAACCGACGCCTCGCTGTTGCGCGAGGAGATCTACCGCGTGCTGCTCGCGAAGAGCTACACGCCGGTGAACCCCGAGTACTCGGATCCGGCGCTCGCTCCCGTGCTGCCCGATCCGCTGGCGGCGCCCGGTCAGACGCCCGAGATCGCCGCGCTGAATCGGGCGCTCGACACCGACGGTTTCCTGACGGTCCGCATGGTCGCCGCCGAGCGCAAGCCGAACCGCGACGTCGACATCTTCCGGCTGCGCGGGCGCGCGGTGCTCTACGACGCCGAGGGCGGGACGGTGCTGTTCGACCACGAGCTCGACCTGTCGTTCGAGGTCACGCCGGGAACGTCGAAGACCCTGTCCGGATCGGAACTGAAGAAGACGATCGCGAGCTTCGCGAACCGGTTGCTCGGCCCGCTCCCGGCGCGCAAGTCGTCCCCGCCGGGCGTGTCGGAGTCCTGAATCGAGCCTGCGGCGGGGCCGATCCGCCGATCCCGGGCTGGGCTCGGGTCCGGCCGCACTCCCGGTGTTCCAGCCGCGTGCCGCCCCGGCCGAAACCGGGCACCCTTGCCACTTCCGTTCCCGGAGCTCCCCCGCTACCCTCTCCGGACCTCAAAAACGGAAGTGCGTCACCAGGAAACAGGCCTCTTCGGGGGCCGCATGCAAATGGGTGGGCCTCGGGTCCACCGAAGGCTCGGAAGAAACACATGGTCCTTTCGGTCACTGACAAGTCCAAGATCATCGGTTCGTACCAGCAGCGCTCGGGGGACACGGGGTCCGTCGAAGTGCAGATCGCGCTGCTCACGAGCCGCATCCAGCAGCTCACGGATCACCTGAAGAGCCACTCGAAGGACCACGCCTCGCGGCGCGGTCTGCTGATGATGGTCGGTCGCCGTTCGACGCTGCTGAAGTACCTGCGCCGAGCGAACGAGGGCAAGTACCTCGAGATGATCCAGAAGCTCGGCCTGCGGCGCTGAACCGAGGCTCTTACGAGTTTCGACACGGCCAAGGTTCCAGTTCGACGGTTCGGCTCGCCGGGTGAAGCATCCGAGCGACCGTTCGTCGTTGCATGACCGGGGCCGCGCGTCGCGCTGTTGCGTCCCATCCATTCCCCATCCTGTTCTCATTCTTGCGCGCCCGTGACATCGGGCGCATCGCTCGCCGCGCACCGCCGGTCTTGAGTTCGGGCGGTCCACGACAGCGCGCGCGACAAAGGAGCTGAGCGTGAACCTCGTTCGAGTCGAGCAGAAGATCGGTCAACAGACGCTGTTCATGGAGACGGGCAAGTTGGCCAAGCAGGCCGACGGCTCGGTGGTCAT
>JAEUIB010000027.1 GCA_016795255.1 Planctomycetota bacterium | reverse complement strand
CACAGAGCGTGAATCAATCGACCGCTGACGCCGGATGGATCGCCGGATCGGCTCGTTCGCGGGCTCGGACTCGAATCCGCGCCCGCGCGATCGTTCGTGGAGGCCTGAATCAATCCGCCCGGGCCAGTCGCTCGACGCTCGCCTAGCGCCGAGGGTCCCTTTCAGCGCTCATTGCGGTCCGCCGAGGGCGATCCATCGAATGAGGTTGTGAGTGATCGCCGACCACAGCACGACGCTCGAGACCTTTTCGATGCCCCTCACGTTGAAGGCCGAAAGACCTCTCCATCTGCGCAAATCGCCGTTGATGCTTTCCGCTACCGCTCCGCGCTCGATGTAGATCTTCTTTGCGCGCTTGCTTGCCATGCGTCGGCGCCAGCGCCCGACCGCTGCTGAGTCGGTGGCTCGTTTCTTGCCGCGCTCGACCCGCGCGTTCTTGCGGTGCATCACCGGCGCGTAGACCTTCATGCCCGATGTCTCGAGTTCCTCGATCGTCGCCAGCGCGGCGAAGCCGCCGTCGATCAGCAGCTCCTTCGGCCGTACGCCGGTGCGCTGCTGCACCGCCCGCATGCGCGGCGGGGCCTGACCGAAGTCGTTGCCTTGTTGGACCACGCCGATGTCCACGATCATGCGGCTCTTCGTGTCGCTGGCGATCTGGACGTTGTAGGCCGGGCGGAAGCCTCCGTCGGCCATCTTCATCACGCGCGCCTGCGGATCGGTCGTGGACACGCGCGGCTCGCTGTCGCTCTTGCGCGGGGCGCTCTCGATGCGATCGAGCTCCTCGAGGGCGGACATCACGTTCTCCTCGGCTTCTTGCGCGGACCGCAGTTGCGCGGCGCGCTCGCGGGCCGTGCGGCCCGCAGAGCCGTCCTCGGCCTCCGCGCGCATGCGCATGACGTGGCGCCCAGCTTCCTTGAGCGCGCGCTTCAGTGACTTCTTGCGATGAAACGACGCGGCGCCCGACGCCGCACGCACCTTCATCCCGTCCTGCGCGACGCGATGGAGATTGACCAAGCCCTGGCTCATGAAGACGCCAAGCAGCTGCGTCATGAGCGCATCCAACGCCTTGCCGTGTTGGGTCCGAAAGTCCGAGAGCGTGTGGTGGTTCACGCTCACGCCGCCGCAGATCCAGCGGTAGACCGAGTCGCGCTCGCAGCTGCGCGCGAGTTCGCGCGCGCTGGAGATCGACTCGCTGGTCGCAAACAACCACAGCAGGATCAGGATCTCGGGATCGATCGCAGGACGACCCGCATTGCCGCCGCGGGCCGTGAAGTGCTCCGAGAACTGGCTCAGGTCCACGCGCTTCAGCGCACGCGCGAACATCCGTACGCGATGGTCCTGCTCGACAAGCTCGTCGAGGCAGTATTGCTCGAAGCGCTTCTGATGGCGCTCCGCTCGCAACAGCCGCGCATCGCCTGCCGGCGCTGCCGCATCAACCGGCTTCGCTTCACCCGACCCCGTCGCGAACAGTTCGTGTTGTGCCATGCGCGGTTCGATGCACGCGGCGGCGACTTTGTTCGCGCGAATCCGATACGGAGCGCAGGCCCGCAGCACCTGTGGATACGGCGGCTTGCGCCGCCTCGGACACCTGGTGAGTCCGGCGGCTGCGCCGCCTCGAACATGAATCAATTGGGGGGCAGACCGATGGTCTGTCCCCCAATTGATTCACGTTCTGTCCAGCTCCCGCTGATCGACGTGAGCCCTTCGAGACGAGCTGGCGCCGCTCCACGAGGTCGCGTTCTGCGTTCAGAAGGGGGGCTCACGACGTGGCAGTGGAACCCGGGCAAAAATCCGCCGCGTCGGTTACCTTCCGCGCCGCGTCGGATCTTGATGCGATCTTGATCCGCCGCTCGGAGTGCGAGCGGCGGCACGCGGTCGCTGTCTCTCGCGTCGTCCGTCGTCCCGGTCCCGCACCCTGCGCTTCATCCCGAATGGGGGTCCCATGCTCCGTCGCGCTCTCCGTGTCGTGTTCGGCGCCTTCGCCGCGATTTCCGTGGGTGCATTCGCGTCGCCGGCGCCCGCGCAGGACTTCTACGACGAGACGATCGTCCGCACGATCCAACTGAACTTCACGCAGCCGAATTGGCAGACCCTGCTGACGCAGAACAAGGCCGCGGGCCTCGAGGCCGTGATCCCGGCCGACCTGATCGTGGACGGCGTCACGTATCCCGGAGTCGGCGTCCGCTACAAGGGCAACTCGAGTTACTGGCTCGCGCCGGCGAACGCGAAGAAGCCGTTCAACATCGACGTCGACCACACCGTGTCCGGTCAGAACGTCATGGGCTACGACAAGATCATCCTGAACAACTGCTGGGGCGACCCGAGCTTCCTGCGTGAAGTGGTCGCTTATCGCATCTTCCGCAAGTACGTGCCGGCGTCGCGTGCGAACTACGTCAAACTGCTGATCAACGGCGTGAACTACGGGATCTACGTCAACGTCGAGCAGGTCGGCGGCGAGTTCGTCGACAAGTTCTTCCGCGACGGCGACGGCAATCGATACAAGACGAAGGACCAGGGCTCGTGGCCGGACACGATCGGGTCGCCGCCGCCGGCGAACGACATGGCGCTGCGCTACCTCGGCACGAATCCGGCGACGTACCAGGCCGCCTACGAGTGGAAGGGCGGCAACACGCCGGCGCCGTGGAACGACCTCATCCAATTGACCAACGTGCTGAACAACACGGCGCCCGCGAACCTGAAGGACGCGCTCGAGGACGAACTCGACGTGCAGTGCGCGCTGTACATGGTCGCGCTGAACAGCGTGCTGGCGAACCTCGACAGCTACACCGGCTACGGCCAGAACTACTACGTCTACAACGATCCGTACCACGGTCTGTGCAGCACGATCCCGTGGGACCTCAACATGAGTTTCGGCGCGTTCGTCTGGCAGTTCAGCGGTAGCCCGGGCGCGGCGAACTACGTCGGGAAGATGGCGGCGACGTATCAAGACACGAACGTCAACCGACCGCTGTTGTCGAAACTCGTCGTGCCGACGCAGTATCGAGAAGACTTCTACGCGCACGTACGCGCGATCCTGAACGAGGAGTTCAGTTGGGCGAAGCTGCAGCCGCAGTTCGTCGCGCTGCGCGCGCTGATCGACGCCGAGATCCAGGTCGACACGAAGCTCGTCTATACGTACTCGAGCTTCGTCAACAACCTGACCGCGACGGCGAATACGTACACCGGGCTGCAGCCGCTCGTCACCGCGCGTGAAACGACGCTGTGGGGCGACGCCAACCTCAACAAGGTCGCTCCGGTCGTGACCGGTCTCTCCCACGCGCCGGCCGCGCCGACGCTGAACGACGCGGTAACGTTCACGGCGACCGTGACGTCGGCACAGACGCCGCTTTCCGCCGTCACGTTGCGCTACCGCACGATCGGCAAGTACCTCGCCGCGCCGATGTTCGACGACGGTGCGCACGGCGACGGCCTCGCCGGCGACTCGATCTACGGAGTCGTGCTGCCGGCGTTCCCCGCCGCGGCGACCGTCCAGTACTACGTCGAAGCACAGTGCCAGGCGCCGAACGGCTCGAAGACGTTCGCGCCGACCGATTTCGTGATCGATGCGCCGTGGTTCAAGATCCCGAACGCCGCGGTCCCGTCCGATCTGCGCATCAACGAGTTCATGGCCAGCAACACGAGCGGCGCGCTCGACGAAACCGGCACGCTCGAGGACTGGGTCGAGATCTACAACGCCGGCGGCTCGACGCTCGATCTGTCCGGGCTGTTCCTGACCGACGACGTCGACGGCGCGACGCCGTGGGCGTTCCCGGCCGGAACGCTGCTGCCCGCGGGGCAGACCCTGCTGGTCTGGGCCGACGAGGACCCGCTCGATGGCCCGCTGCACGCGAGCTTCAAGCTGTCGAAGGGCGGCGAGGAGGTCGCGCTGCTCGGCACGAACGGCACCGACATCCTCGATCACGTGGTGTTCGGCGCGCAGAAGGACAATGTCTCGACCGGCCGCCTGTTCGACGGCGGTGCCCAGCTCGTGACGTTCGTCGCGTCGACGCCCGGCGCGTTGAACGCCGGCGGTTGCGGCGCGCGCCGTTACGACCAACCGGTCGCGAACGCCCATTCGATCGCGCTGACGGCGACGGGTGCCGTCCAGGTCGGCGGCTCGCTGACGGTGTCGATCACGAACGCGCCGGCGTCCGCGCCGGCCATCCTGATGATCGGCACGGGCGCGCAGCACCTGCCGATTCCCGCGACGACGAACGTGCTGCTCGTGAACTCGATCCTGCTGACCGCAAACCTCGTTACGGACGTCGCCGGCGCGATCTCGCTGCCGGGAACGCTGCCGGCTGACCCGGGCATCGCGGGAGCGAAGATCTACCTGCAGGCGCTGAGCCAGGACGGCCTCGGGATCATGAAGGCGTCGAACGGATTGGAGCTCGACGTCTGCCCGTGAGGCGGACCGCGCCGGAACACGAGAACGTGAACGGGACCATGGAAAACGCGGACGGCGGTGCGGAGGACGGTTGAAGCGGCGGCGACGGCGGGACGGCGGAACGAACCGTCGAGCCGCCGCCTGCACCGTCGCCCCCATAGCCACCGGCTTCCGCGCCACCGTCTGCGTTTTCCAGAGTCCCGTTCACGTTCTCGTCCTCCGCTCCCCATGCGCGTTCCTTCCTCCGCGCGATCCCCCGCACCGCCGCCTCCCCCGGTAACCTGCCGGGATGCTCGCGCCGTCCCCCTCCGCCCGCCGCGAAATCCACCGCGGCATCGC
>JAEUIB010000025.1 GCA_016795255.1 Planctomycetota bacterium | reverse complement strand
CCGACGAACGCCTTCAACACGTTCATGCGCTCGGGCATGGACGCGCTGATCATGAACACCAAGTTCGTCGTGACGAAGTGACCGGAGACCATTCGTGATTTCCCGACTGCTCGGCTACCTCGTCACGTTCGTCCTGCTCGTCCTGTTGTTCGAAGGCGTGCTGCGGCTCGTGGGCTGTAGCCCGCAGCCGCCCGTCGTCCAGTTCGACGCGGACTATGGTTGGGCGAAGATCCCGTCGAAGATGACGAAGCGCTCGCTCAGCGAATTCACCGTCGAGACCAAGGTCAACGCGAAGGGCCTGCGCGGCGCCGAACTCGACTACGTCAAGAAGCCCGGCACGAAGCGCGTGCTGTTCGTCGGCGACTCGTTCGTCCAAGGCTTCGCCGTCGCCGAGAAAGACCTGTTCGTCACGGAGTTCGCGAAGGAACTCGCCGGCGCGAACGTCGAGGTCGTCAACGGCGGCACCGAAGGCTGGTCGACGGACCAAGAGTTCCTGTGGTTCGAGAACGAGGGCCTGAAGTACCAGCCCGACGTCGTCGTGCTGTGCGCGTACGAGAACGACGTGTTCTGGAGCGGTCGCGAGTACTACACCGACCGCGCGAAGCCGCGCTTCGAACTCGGAGCGAACGGCCATCTGACGCTGAAGAAGGACCACGTGGTGAAGCCCGCCGACGCGCCGTGGTGGAAGGACCACACGGCGATCGGCAATTTCGCGAAGATCCGCGAGACGATCGATCTGGCGAAGCGCGACCTCGTCGCGACCGACGCGGGCGAGGTGTACGGCGAAGCGGCCGTCGTGCTGCGCAATCAGCCGGTCGAGCTCGAGCAGGCGTGGTCCGTCGTCGGCGCGCTGCTCGCGGAGTTCGCGAAGCTCGCGAAGAGCAACGGCGCGACGCCGGTCCTCCTGACGATCCCGAGCAAGACCGAGATCCACGGCGATGCGCCGCTCGGCCTGACGTCGGCTCACGACTTCGACCCCGCGCTGCCGCGCACGCGCTACGCGCAACTCGCGCAGGCGGCGGGCTTCCTCGTCGTCGATCCGAGCGCCGCGCTGAAGGCCGAGGCCGCGAAGGGCGAGCGCCTGTACTTCTCGAAGGACTTCCACTGGAACGTCGCCGGCAACCGCGTCGTCGCCGACGTACTCGAGACCGAACTGAACAAGGCCGGCCTCGTGCCGCCTGCCGCTCCGCACGCGGGGCTCGAAGCGCTGCACACGAAGTCGGTGCCGACGTGGGTCTTCGTCGTCGCCGGTCTGTGGTTGCTGCTCGGCACGCTGTACTGGCGCAGCTACCCCGAAGAGAACCCGATCACGAGCTACCTGAAGGTCGGCGCGCTGATCGCCGTGATGACGGCGATCTTCCTCGGCATCGGCAAGCTCGCGGGCTCGTTGCCGCCGGCGATCGGTGGATGGGTGTTCAAGGGCATCTTCATCGCGCTGATCGTGTTCGTGATCGTCAAGGTCGCGAAGCGCATGAGCGTGATCTCCGAGCTGTACGGCACGTTCCTGCGCCGCGGCCACTGGTACATGCTGCCGCTGCTCGTCGTGATGCTGGCGATCGGCATGTTGCTGGTGGTCGCCGCGTCGTCGCCGTTCGTCGCGCCGTTCATCTACACGCTGTTCTGACGTGACACGCGACAAGCACGCTCCTGATCGAGCACAAGTCGCCCGACTCGAAGCGTGTCCATGGGTCGCGAAAGTCGGCACCCATCGTTGGCTGCGGCACGAGATCGCGCTCGGCTTCGGGCGTGACTTGTTCTCGAGCGCCGGCGTCGACGTCGGCACGCTGCGCCTGCTGCGCGTGCTGGAGCGCGCGCCGCCCTTGCGCTCGATCGGCGAAGGCGGCGGCGCGACGCTGCGCGTGCTCGATCTCGGTTGCGGCATCGGCTCGATCGGGTTGTCGATCGCCGCGTCGTACCCGCCGGGTTCGGTGCACGTCACGCTGGCCGATCGCGACAAGCTCGCGGTCTACGTCACGACGCAGAACGCGGCCGCGAACGGCCTGCTGACGCGCGCCGATCGCCCGGTGACGATCCTGCCGGCCGGGCTCGACTTCGAGCCCGCGCGCGCGGCCGGATGCGCGCCGTTCGATCTGGTCGTCACGAACGTGCCGGCGAAGGTCGGACGTCACGGACTCGAGCGCTTCTTGTTCGGCGCGGGCTCGTTGCTGAAGCCGGGCGGCTACGTCGCGACGGTCCACGTGACGCCGCTGACGGACACGATCGACGAGCTGCTGGAGTCGTTCCAAGAGGAGCACGGCGAGGTCGAATCGGTCTACGGCAGCCGGGGCGCGGAGCACTTCGCGCGCGTCTGGCGCTTCGAGAACGGCCTGCCCGAACCGAAGCACGACGATGCGCTCGCGCCGTACTTGCGCGAGGACGTCGCGAAGTCGCTGTCGATCGGCGACCTGCACTTGAAGGACCACCTCGCGGCGCACGACGTCGAGGAGTTCGACACGGCGCATTTCCAGACGCCGCTGCTCGCGGAGCTGGTGCAGCGCCAACTGCCGGCCGAGGACTTGATCGAGCGTGAACGCATCCTCGTCGTGAACCCGGCGCACGGGTTCCTCGCGGAGTTGCTGCTGCTCGAGCGGGAGCCGGCGACGATCGCGCTGCTGTCGCGTGACACGCTGGAACTCGCGATCGCACGCCGCAACGTCGAAGCGTTCGCCGCATCGGAACAGTTCGCGGTGACGAAGATCGAACTCGCGCAGCCGTCGATGACGCTCGATTGGCTGCCGGCGCCGAGGGACGTGTCGGGGATCGGCTACGACTTGATCGTCGGCCCGGTGGCATGGAAGGAAGGCCAGGAGGCGGTCGCGCTGACGCTGAAGGCGTACCTGGCGGCGCTGTCGGAGTCACCGGAAGCAGCGCTGCTGCTCGCGGTGGGAGCGGGCCAAGCCCAAGCGCTGCGCCGCATCGCACGAGAGAACGGCCTGCGCGCGAGCCGCGACCTCACGCGCAAGGGCTACACGGCGGTGATGCTGCGCAAGGCAGGAACGAAGGACGAACTCGACGAAGCCGAGTTCGAGGACGAGGACGAGGACGAGGACGAGGACGAAGACGCCGAACGCGAAGAGGCGTAGCTCGACCTCGCGCCCGATTCGCGCGACCCAGGGTCCCCTCCGCACCGCACGGGCAAGAAAACGCGAACGCATGACGGGGACAGTCCCCGATGCGGGGACAGTCCCCCGCGCCTGTGATCCCTCGCGTCCCTCGTCATCCCTCGCGTCCCTCTCGTCCCTCGTCGTCCCTCGCGTCCCTCTCGTCCCTCGTCGTCCCTCGTCGTCCCTCGTCGTCCCTCGCGTCCCCCATTCCCCGCCCAATCCAATTCCAAAACCCCCGAAGGACTCC
>JAEUIB010000024.1 GCA_016795255.1 Planctomycetota bacterium | reverse complement strand
GCGCGACGGCGCTGCTCGTGTTCGGCCAGGACGAGGCGGCGCTCGCGATCGAGGGTGGACCCTGCACGCTGAACGTCGCGCCGCTGATCGGCCCGACGCTCGTCCTCCCGCTGTCTGGCTTCGGCCCGGGCCAGGGCGAGCTCCAACTCGGCGGGATGATGCCGAACGGGATTCCCTCGCTCGCGCAGCTCTACCTCCAAGCGTTCGTCGCCGATGGTGGCGCACCGAGTGGCTTCGCGTCGACCCAAGGTCTTGAATTGACGACGTTCTGAGATCCCGATCGGTCGGCTCCACGCGTCACGACGCTCGTGATGCGTGGGGCCGATCGCGACCGCCGTTCCCGTGTGGAGTCTCGACGATGTTGGACTTGGCGCTTCTCCGAACCGTCGCCGCCGTGCTCGCGATCGGCTGCGTTCCGCTCCCCGATGCGTCGCGCAAGCCCGACTCGCCGCTCGAGCCCGTCGTCGTCACCGATCGCGTCGACGACGATTCCGACGACCCGGCGATCTGGGTCGACTCGGCCGACCCGGCGCGCAGCATCGTGATCGGCACCGACAAAGGCGGCGCGCTGTTCGCGTTCGATCTCGCGGGCAAGCGCATCGACGCGCGGACGGTCCGCGGACTCGAGCGTCCCAACAACGTCGACGTCGAGTACGGCCTCGCCACGAGTGACGGCGACATCGACATCGCGGTCTGCACCGAGCGCGACGCCGGACGCATCCGCGTGCTCCGCGCGCCGACGCTGGAGCCGATCGACGGCGGCGGCATCCCGGTGTTCGTCGGCGAGCCGAACACGCGCGCGATGGGCATCGCGCTGTATCGCCGGCCGCGCGACGGCGCCGTGTTCGCGATCGTCGCCCGCAAGGACGGCCCCGACGGCGCGCTGCTGTGGCAGTACCGCTTGGAGTCGACAGCGGACGGCACGGTCCGCGCGACACACGTCCGTTCGTTCGGCCATTGGCGCGGTCCCGAACTCGATCTCGGCGGCGACGCGACGAACGAAGTCGAAGCGCTGTTCGTCGACGATCGCCTCGGCTTCGTCTACTACGCCGAGGAGAGCTACGGCATCCACAAGTACGCCGCGGATCCCGACGCGGAAGACGCCGCGACGGAACTCGCGTTCTTCGGCACGGACGGTTTCGTCGGTGACCGCGAGGGCATCAGCGTGGTGGAGACCGGTCCGACCACCGGCTACCTGCTCGTGTCGGACCAGCAGGCGCGGCGTTTCCGCGTGTTCCGCCGCGAAGGATCGGACGCCGATCCGCACGCGCACGCCGAACTCACGACGATCGACGTCCGCGCGAACGAGAGCGACGGATCCGAGTGCGTCACCGCGCCGCTCGGCGAGCGCTTCCCGCGCGGCGTGTTCGTCGCGATGAGCGACGACCGGACGTTCCACCTCTACGACGCCGGCGCGGTGCGCGAGCGCATCGAAGCGAACCTCCCGGCGACACGCTGATCAGGAGCCGATCCGCTCGCGCTCCGCGACGAACGCCGCGTACTGCGCCGCGATCACCGACGGGCGTGCCGGCTTGCGCAGATCGACGACCGTCGTCGCCGTGGTGATCGGCTTCGGCTTCTCGTGCGCGAGCCCCGACCACAGCCGGACGACGAACGCGCCTTCGCACGGATTCAGCGCCAGCAACTCGTCGACGAAGCACGCGTCCGCGACGACGAGCTGGAACGGCTCGTTCGTCGAACCGGCCGCGTCGACCTGCGCCGCTCCGTCGCGCGCGTTCACGGCGCTGGAGACGCGCGCGCGCCGCCTCGCGAGACCGTCCGAGAGGACGACGCGCGGCAGCATCCGCTCGACGATGACCAGCGCCTTCGCGCGCGCGAACTGCGCGGTCGGCACGGGGCCCGTATCGGCTTCCGGCGCGACGGGAAGCGTGACCTCGAGGCGGAAGCACGAGCCCTCGTCCTCGCGGCTCGTCACGGTCAGCCGGCCGCCCATCAGTTGCGTCAACTGCCGGCAGATCGCGAGACCGAGTCCGGTGCCGCCGAACGCGCGCGTCGTCGACGAGTCGAGTTGCGCGAACTCCTCGAAGATCTCGCCGAGTCGATCCGCGGGGATGCCGATCCCGGTGTCTTCGACGTCGATGCAGAGGCGCAGCCGATCGTCGCCTTCGAGCGTCGCCTGCAGCGTCACCAGCACGTGGCCCTGGCGCGTGAACTTGATCGCGTTCGACAACAGCCCGAGGACGACCTGACGCAAGCGATGCGGGTCGCCGAGGACCTGCGGCAGCTCGGTGACCGTCGTCCGCACCGCGACGTCGAGACCCTTCTCGTAGACGCGCGGCGCGCACAACTCGACGACCTCTTCGATCGCGCTGACGGCGTCGAACGCGATCGCGTCGATCCGCAATCGTCCGGACTGCGCCTGCGAATACGTCAGGACGTCGTCGACGATCGTCAGCAGCGAGTGGGCCGAGCTCTTGACGGTCGTCGCCAACTCGCGCTGGTCGTCGTCGAGCTCCGTTTCGAGCAACAGGTCGTTCATGCCGATCACGCCGTTCAGCGGCGTGCGCAGCTCGTGACTGACGGTCGACAGGAACGCCGTACGCGCCGCGACCGCGACCTGCGCGTCGTGGCACGACACTTCCAGCTCGCCGACCATGTCCTCGATGCGTTGTTCGCGTTCGCGGGCGCGCCGCTGCAAGAGGAACACCGCCCAGCCGAAGCACACGCCGAGGAGGCACGCGGCGGACGTGCTGAGCAGCGCGGCGCGGCGCATGCCCTCGATGCGCGCCACGAAGCGATGCGCGTCGAGGTCGACGCCGACGACGCCGACGAACTCGCCGGCGCTGTCGTAGAACGGCGCGTACCCGCTGATGAACGTGCCCCAGAGGTCCGTGTACGGCTCGTTCTCGACGCTGTTCTTCTGCTCGCGCAGCGAGGCGAGCATCGCGTCGCTGGCGTCGCCGTAGACCTGATGGATGTGCGACTTGTCGTCCGTCCCGTCGCCGTCGGAGTCGCCGGCTTCCGTCGGATCGAGCACGAAGCGCACCTCGTCGCCGACGAGCACGCACGTGTAGACGAAGCGCAGTTCCTCGCTGGCCGCCTGGATCCGCGCGAGCGGTTCGATCGCCCGGGCGTACTCGGGCGTCGCCTCCTGGTCCGGATGCGTGAACGTGCGATGCAAGTCGCCGTCGACGAACGTCGCCGCCAGTCGCGCGACGCGGCGCAGGTCCTCGCGCACCTCGTTCTCGAGCGCGTCCTTGCTGTGCAAGTAGAAGACCAGCGACGCGGCGAGCGCGGCGGCGATGATCAGCAACGACGCGAGGACACCATCCCGCACGGGCTGGATGGGACTCGCGTGAGCCGACGGGGCCGGTCTGGATCGGGGCGTCAGGTGCATCGATGAGCCGATGGTGCGCTTCGTCGGCTGCATCGACCCCGCGTGAACGCGCCCTGGAGGCTCAATCCGGCTCCGAGGAACTCGTCATGTTCGCGCCCGGCGTCGCCGTGCACATTTGAAACACCGGCGCGGCGAAAGGCCCGTCTCTTGCCGGACGGCTCGACGCCCGAATCAGCGCGTCGGGAGCTCGCGGATGCGGACGTTCCGGAACCGCGCCGCCACCCCGTCGTGGACGTGCGGCGCGCCGTACCGCTGCAGGCCGATGAAACCCTCGGCCGCGCGTTCGGCGAACGGCGAGCCTTGCTCGGGCTTCAGCGCGTGCGTGTCGACGTCGTAGAGCATCACGCCGTTCAGCGCGACCGCGAGTCGCGTGCCGACGCACAGGACGTCCATGCGATTCCACGAACCGATCGGTTCGAGCTCCTCGACCGGTGCGGCGATGGCTCCGTACAGGCTGCCCGCGTGCTGCCACGACTTCAGCGGCGTGCCGGTGATCTCGCCCCAGTGGTAGTCGTCGATGAGCTGGATCTCACAGCCCGAGTACGCCGGGTTCTCGTCGCCGGGCTTCGCGCGCAGGAACAGCCCGCTGTTCGCGCCCATCGCCAATTGGAACTCCAGCGTCAGCGCGAAGTCGCGGAACAGCTCGTTCGTGCGCAGCGTGCCGCCGCCGTGCGCGGGGATCTCGAGCACGCCGTCGACGATGCGATACCCCTCGGCGTCGCCGAGCGCTTGCCACTCGGACAGATCCGCGCGCTGGAGGAGATCGCGATGTGGCGGCTCGAGCGCCGCAGCGCCGAACACGCGCGTGAAGCGTGGATCCTCGACGATCAGCCGGGCGCCGTACGTCGCCCGCACGAGGTCACGGCCCGCCATGCGCCCGAGCACGCTCGCCGCCGTCGACAGCGCGTCCGCCGTCGTCGCGTCGTTCGCGATCACCGTGAACACGAGCGGCTGCGTCAGTGCCTTGCCGGAGCGCGGATCGATCACGTGCGACCACTGCGCGCCGTCGACGTCGATGGCTTGTTCGGTCGGGCCGGACGCGGCGAGAGCTTGGTTCGTGAGCGTCACGGTCTCGACGGCCTGCGCCGCGCCGCCGACGCCGACGGCGATCGTCCAGCCGTCCTTGCCCGGCGGCGCGTCTCCGCACGCGATGTCGCCGGAGAAGTCGACCATCGCCCGCGCGAACCCGCGCTCGCGCAGCACGCGCAACGCTGCGTCGGCACCGAGGCCCATGCCGATGCCGCCGAAGTCGAGGCCGGCGCCGGCGTGCTTCAGCTCGATCGTGCGCGCGCTCGCGTCGACGATCACGTCGCGCCAACCGACCGCCGCGCGCGCCTCATCCCATTGCGCGGGATCGGGAGTCGAGCCGTTCGCGCGCGCGTCGCGCCAGAGGCGGACGAGCGGCATCACCGTCGGATCGAACGCTCCGCCGGTGCTCGCCGCGAATGCGAGAGCGCGCTGCGTCGCGTCGAGCAACGTCGCGCTCGCGGCTTGCGGACCCTTGCCGCCGTACGCGTTGAGTCGCGTGACTTCGCTGTCGACGCGCCAATCGGACAGCACGTCCTCGAGCGCCGTGATCGCCGCGAACGCGTCCTTCGCGGCGGCGAGCGCTTCGGGCTCGCCCTGCGCGCCGTCGGCGTAGAACGCCAGACGGCACTCGGCGCCCATCAGGATGCGCGTATACTCCCACCGCTTCGATTCGGCCGACACCGGCGCGGAGCACGCCAACTCGCTCATCCCGACCAGTCCGACCAGGACGACTCCGAGGAGACACGCCCCGATGCAGACGGCGCGACTCGTGTTCGCATGCGGGCTGACGATGGCCTTGGGCGTGGCGTTCACCGGGGCGGCTCCGTTCCAGGATGCCCCAGCCGCGGCGCAGCCGCAGGACGAGGCGAAGGCCGAGGGGGCGACGCCCGCGACGACCGCAGCGGTCGGCGACGCGAAGCCGTTCGCGCTGACGATACCGGGCACGACGGTCGTGCTCGACATGCTGCCCGTGCGCATCGCGACCGGCGACGGCGCGACGACCACGACGATCTGGGTCGCGAAGACCGAAACGACGTGGGACCTCTACGACGCGTTCGTGATGGCGCAGGACAAGCCCGCCGCCGACCGCGCGGCCGCCGTCGACGCCGTCGCGCGGCCGACGAAAGCGTACGTGCTCGCCGATCGCGGGTTCGGCCACGCCGGTTTCCCCGCGTTGTCGATCTCGGCGAAGGGTGCACAGCAGTGCTGCGCGTGGCTCAGCGCGCTGTCGGG
>JAEUIB010000792.1 GCA_016795255.1 Planctomycetota bacterium | reverse complement strand
GGGGTCCGGCCGGCCGATTACAGGCGGGCTCGTTCCGAGACCGTGCCGACCCCGCGACCCAACGCGAGCGCGCGCGTCGACGACGATGCGCCGAACCCGCCGAGCTCCGCGACGTCGAGCGCCCCATCGCCGTCGAGGTCGGCGACGACGATGTCCGCGGCGGGCACCGCCAAATCGTGCGTCGGCAGCGCCGCGAACGCGCCCGTCCCGTCACCGAGCGCGACCCACAAACCACCCGACCACGCCGTCGCGGTCGTGTGCGAATGCAACCCCGCGAGCACATCGAGGTCGCCGTCGGCATCGACGTCCGCCAGACGCACCGCGGTGATTCCGAGGTCTCCCGACGGCATCGCGTACGTCGCGACCGGCGACAAACCCTGGAGGCCGTTCGCGAGCACGACGACCGCGGCGTCGAGTCCGACGACGAGATCTTGATCCCCGTCCGCGTCGACGTCACCCGCTGCGAGCGCGGTGGCGCCTCCGCCGACCGAGATCGTGCGCATCGTCGTTCCGCCCGCGCCGGGGTCGTGGAACACGCGCACCCCGGCACCGTCGGCCGCCGCGAGATCGGCGATGCCGTCGAGGTCGAAATCCGCGGCCACCAAGCCGAACACTCCGCCGCCGCCGGCATGCATCGTCAGCGGGGCGTACTCCATCACCAACGAACGCTCGGCTCCGACCGCCGACGTGCCGACGATTCCGACGAGACCACCCACCGCGGCAAGCGCCGCATGCCATGACTGAACGCGCATCGCATCCTCCGTCGAAAGGAACCCGAGGTTGGAGGCTCGGGGACTTGAATTCGTGGACTCGGATCCGGGGGATCCGGATCCGGGACGATCACTGCTCGAATTGCGGCAAGTCGCGTGCCGACAGTGCTCTGTGAACACTGCAGATGACGGAATCGTCGGCTCGGGCGCTACCGCGCCGCGCGGGCGACCCGACGCGGGGTGCGCCGTCGGTGCGGCGCCAGCGATCGCCTCGCGACGATGAACGCGCCGTCATCTCGACCGCGCTGAACTCCCCCGGCGCCACGGTGCGGAATCGAGCGGAATCCACCGCCGCCCGTGCGATCTCGACCCCGCCGAAGCCGCACCGAGCCCCCCCTCGGCGCCGCGAAGAATCGGAATCCACCGCCACCCCGCCCACCACCCAGCGGTGTTTGATGGGGTGCCATGTCCGCCGCCGACGACGCCACGATCGACGTCCTGTTGCGCCACCGCGCGTTCGTGCGCGGTCTCGCGCGACACTTGTTGGTCGACCCCGACGCCGCGGACGACGTGGTCCAGCAGACCTGGCTCGCCGCACTGCGGCGCGCCGGCGCCGGTCACCCGATCGAGAAGGGCTGGCTCGCGCGGATCGCGCGCAACTTCGCGTTCAACCGTCGTCGTGACGAACGGCGCCGCGACGCACGCGAAGCGCAGGCCCCGACGTACGCGCCGCTGCCGAGCCCGGCCGAGATCGTCGCCGAGGAGGACGAGCGACGGCGCGTCATCGACGCCGTGCTCACGCTCGACGAGCCGTACCTCACGACGATGCTGTTGCGCTACTTGCGCGACCGATCCGAATCCGAAGTCGCGAACCAACTCGGTGTTCCGCTGGACACCGTGCGCTGGCGATTGAAGACGGCGCGCGCGCGCTTGCGCGAGCGCCTTCGTGGAGACGACGATGCACCACGGTCCGCGCGCGCCTTGGCTGCGCTTGCGGGCTGGTCGGCCGACGAAGCGGTCGCGGCGATCGCCGGCGGAAAGGGACTCGCCCTGCTCGGGATGCAGGCAGGCACGGGACTCGTCGCGTGCCTGATGGTCGCGGCTTGGTGGAGTGGACGGAACGACGACGATCGTTCGAGAGCACCGTCACTGCCGGCGGTTGCCCCTCCGATCGCCGAAGTCACCGCTACGGGAACAGGGAATGCTCCGGGCGCGGGAGAGCCCGGAGCGGTCGGTGCGTCGGACGTCGCACGCACCGCCCGAGCCGACGAGAGGACCGCCTCGCCCACGGCGGCAAGAGAACGCGTCGTGCTCGGCCGCTGCGTCACGCGCGACGGGGCCGTCGTGGTCGGAGCTCGAGTCGAGAGCGCTTTGGCGAGCGCATCGACCGAGACCGATCACGACGGCCGTTTTTCTTTGCAGCTGTCGTGGCCAT
The DNA here is from genome assembly GCA_016795255.1 of Planctomycetota bacterium. Classification (GTDB taxonomy): domain Bacteria; phylum Planctomycetota; class B15-G4; order B15-G4; family JADJEK01; genus JADJEK01. Next base: position 1,195 of record JAEUIB010000792.1, on the reverse strand, counting down.
CGACGTTCGCGGCTCCAACGCTCGCCGCGTCGCCGCTGCAGATCGAACTGGTGCTGCGCGCGCCGTTCCACGCGACGAAGCGCGTGAGCTTCCTGTCGACGACGACACCGACCACCGAACTCGGGGACATCGAACTCGCACCGGCCGGCCGGTTGCGCGGCCGCGTGCTGGACCCGTCCGATCGGCCGATCCGGGCGCGGATCGACGTCATCCGCGGGACCCCCGAAGCGGAATCCTGGTGGGCGTTCCAACGCCGGTCGGCCCCCGCCGCCGTCGTCGAGAGCGTCGAGGTCGCGGAGGACGGCGCATTCGTCGTCGACTCGCTCGAAGAGGGCTGGTACGCGATCGTCGCGTCCGAACGCACGCACATGATCGACGCCCCGGTCTCCGCCGCGATCGCCGCGAACGTCGACACCGACGTCGTCGTGCGGATGCGCGAGCCCTCGGCCGACGAGCGGATCGACGTCGTCGTGAAGGACGACGCCGGTCGGCCACTGGCCGGCGCCCGCGTCGTGTGGACCCGTTCGTTCGACCGCTCCGTCCAACGCGGCCCGACGCGACGAACGTTGATCACCGACGAAGCCGGCGAGTGCGTCGTCATGGCGCAGCGCAATACGACGCACGGCTTCCTTGTCACGTACGACGACGGCCGCGTCACACGCGTCGACGGTGTCCGTGGCGGCGATCCGCGCGTCGAACTCGTCCCCGACGACTGCGCGTTCGCGACGATCCCGGTCGTCGACGCGATCCTCGGGGCGCCCTGCGCAGGAGCCCGAGTCGCGTTCGTACCGGTCGCCGATGCCACCGCCGACGCGGCGCGCGGCCGATCCGGCGCGGACGCCGCGCGCGACCGAGGCACCGCGGCAGCACGCGCCGCCGCTCGCGAGCGACGCGCCCGCGACGCGGCGTCGAACGAGGTCGACGTCGATCCGCCGGCGCTCGACGCCGGCGCTTGGTCCGCGATCACCGATGCGTCGGGCGTGGCTCGGGTCCCCGTGCCGAACCATCGGTACTTCGTCGAAGTCACGCATCCGAAGTTCCAACGCTTCGAATCCGCGGCCTACGAACCGAGCACGGCGCCGCCGCTCTCGCGGATCGAGCTGCACGAGGCGCGCCGCGTGCACGGCATCGTCCTCGCCGCCGGGCAACCGGTGCGAGACGCGCACGTGCGGGTCGTCGATCTCGCGCCGCCCTC
>JAEUIB010000788.1 GCA_016795255.1 Planctomycetota bacterium | reverse complement strand
TACGGACCTCGTTTCGTCAGCGCGTCCGAAGGATAGCCGTCGGGACACTCGGGGTAGTCGACTCGGCGGATCCGGTGACCTCGATCGGGCGATCGTCGGGGTCTGGCGGACCGGGCAGCGTCAGGGGGCGAGCAGCATCAGTCAGGGCAGCGTCAGGGATCGGGCACGAACGACGGACAGCATCGGATCAATAGGACTGGTATTCCTGGCTGGACAGCAGCGCGAGCAACACGAGCTTCGGCTCGGCCTGCGGATCGGACAGGACCTTCGCGAACGTATCGGCTTCCTGGGCGTCGGGTCTGCGACCGAGGTAGCGCATGAACTGGTCCGCGACGAACGCGGACACGTCGAGCCCGCTTTTCGCCGGCAACGCCACCTGACCGGAATCGACCATCACGCGCGCGAGCACGGCGCGCAGCGGTCGCGAATCGGCGAGCGCCTGCAGCGCCGTGCGGAAGTTGCGGAACTCCTCGAACGTCGGCTTGCGGCCCAGCAGATCGACGAACACCGAACGGATGAACATGTGGTCCGTCTTCGCGCGCGCGGCCTTCGACGCCTGCGCGTACGCGCCCGACGCGATCCATGCGCGGACGATCTCGACGAACGCGCGCGGATCGGCGTCGAAGCGCTTCGCCCACGCGTCGAGTTCGGCCTTCGGCGGAGCGACGCGCGTCAGACGCTCGTACGCGCGCGCCAGTAGCACGCGCGAGAACGCGGGTTGCTCGAGCACGATGCGGACGAAGTCCGACTGGCTCTTGCCCTGCTGACCGAACACGGTCGCGACGTAGCCGTCGTACATCTTCTTGCCGGCCTCGAGCAGCTTCGGCTCGTCCTGCACGACGATGCCGAGCAACTGCTCGAGCACGACGCTGACGAACGTGTCGTTGCCCGGATTGCGGAGGTTGAACGCCTGCGAGATGACGATCTCCTGCGTCGCGGAACGGACGTCGAGCGTCCCGTTCGCGAGCCGCGCCGGCAGCGCTTGCATCTGCGGCGTGCGCGGGCGGAAGTTGTCGATCAGCAGGTAGAAGAACAGCTCGTCCTCGTACCACGTCTCGTAGAACTCGAGCGATCCGGCCAGCCGCTTCGCGAGCGCGTCGCGTTCGAGCCCCACCGCCATCATCTGCTCGACCGCGAGCGGCGGTCGGCCCACGAGGTCGAAGTACAACGCTCGCGTCTCCTTGCGCTTCGCGTCGGAAACCCCGGCCGCGCCCGACGCGATGTCCGCGCGGACCAGCACCATCTCGTCGAGCCGAGGCGCGTCGACGCTGGTCGCGCGCACCGTCAGCGTATGCGCGCCCGCGGCGAGTTGGCCGAGCGCGCGTTCGTCGCGCTCGAACGTCTTCGCCGCCAATTCGGTCGCACCCTGCGCGACGCGGAACGCGTCGAGCGCGACGACGCCATCGGTCGCCAACGCGATGCGATCCGACGGCGACGGCGCGTCGAACTCGGCCTTCAGCACGCGGTCGGGTCCGAGCACGAGGAACGCCGAGCGTTCGGCGAATTCGACTTGGCACGCGACTTCGGCCGCGCCGTCCTTCAACAGTCCGGCCGGTTCGTGCGCGATCGGCGTCAACGCCCCGTTCGCCCACGTGCCGAGCACGAAGCGGTCGTTGGCGCCGTCGTAGCCGGCAGCCCGCGCGGAGCCGCCCGGTTCGAGCGCCGACAAGACCAGCAGCATCGAGCCGGCATCGACGCGCCCGAGCACGCGAACCGACGCGACCTTGGCCCGGACGTCGAGGACGCCGATCGCCGGCGCCTTCGCGCTGCCGCGCAGCACGAGTCGGCCATCGCGGATCATCCCGTCGCCGGACACGAGGCCGAGCGCGGCGCCTTCGAGCCGCCCCTCGGCGTCCGAGCCGCCGACTTGCATCAGTCGATACCCGGGCTCCGGCGCGACCTCGATCGAGTCGGCCCCGGCGTCGTCGATCGCGAACGACAACGGCGAGACCGAACTCGACCGCGACGCCACACGCGCGAACAGCCGGTACGCGCCGCCGTCGGGCACGACGAACTCGTAGGTCGCGGAAGCCTGGCCGCGCGCGGCGATCTCCTGGCCGACTTCGACCGCGAGCCCGCCCGACGCCGCGGCGTCCCGCACGGAGTGGAACGCGTCGGCGGTGCGGTACCGCTCGGCGTCGATCAGCACGATCGGTAGCGCGTCGAGCGTGACCGTCACGGTGTCGGGTTCGCTGGCGAGCGTGCCGTTGTCGACGACGAGCGCCAGCGTGTACGAGCCTTCCTGGTCGCCGCGGAACTCGGGGCGCGCGGAGTCGGCGGCCTTCAGCACCGGCGCACTACCTTCGGGTCGCGACACGATCGACCACGCGTAGTTCAGCGGCAGGCCGCGGCGTTCCCGACTGCCTTCACCGTCGAGTTCGATGCGCTGCGCGACTTTCGCGGTGACGGCGGGTCCGGCGTCGGCGATCGGCGGCACGTCGTTCAGTTCGACGCCGTCGATCCATTCGGACAGGAGCCGGTACTTCTCGGACTTCTTCGTGAAGTCGTAGTGGTGCCCGCTGTGGTCGAGTCCGCCGTCGCGCTTGACGAGCGGCTTCAGCAGCAGCCGGCTCTCCATCGGCGCCTTGAACTTGACGAATTGGAGCGCGGTCTCGAGGTTCTTCGCGGTCCCGGCCGCGGAGACGCGACCGGTGAAGTCGGGCCGCTCGAGGATCAGCCGTCCGGCGCCCGGTTGGTCGTGGCAGCCGGTGATCGCGCACGAGTTCACGAGCAGCGGTTGGACGCGCTCTTCGAAGTAGACGGGGTCGGGTTCGGTGCGCCCGTTCGGTTCCGCGGCGGGCTTCGCGCCGTCGTCGCCGACGAGGGCGCCGAGGCACGGCAGCGCGAACGGCAGGGCGAACAGGAACCGCATCGTCGACTCCAACCGCAACGGGGCGTGGAAGACGCGGTCATTGTGGCCGCGATCGCGCGGGGTTCCAGCCCCGTCGTCGACTGTGACTCCACCGACAGATCGAGGTCCGGGGCGTCCCTCGCGTCCCTCGTCGTCCCTCGTCGTCCCTCGTCGTCCCTCGTCGTC
>JAEUIB010000742.1 GCA_016795255.1 Planctomycetota bacterium | reverse complement strand
GGGCCGCAAGGGCGAGTACCGCAAGGAACTCGAGCAGTTGCGGCTGAAGGGCTTCGTCCGCGCGCGCGTCGCCGGCGAAGAGCGCCGCCTCGACGAAGAGATCAAGCTGTCGCGCTACGTGAAGCACACGATCGAGGTCGTCGTCGACCGCCTCGTCGGAGCGAAGGACAAAGCCGGCCGCGTCGCCGAGGCCGTCGAACAGGCGCTGAAGCTGACGAACGGCGTCGTCGCGGCGCTGATCGACGACCAGCACGTCGAGTTCTCCGCGAAGCGATCGTGCTCGGCGTGCGGCACGGACTTCCCCGACCTCGAGCCGAGGCTGTTCTCGTTCAATTCGCCGTACGGCGCGTGTCCCGAATGCAACGGGCTCGGGCTGCGGCGGACGTTCGATCCCGCGCTGCTGATCGAGGACGAGAACCTGTCGATCGCGCAGGGCGCGCTGAAGGCGATGACGAAGACCGGGTACCTCGCGTACGCGCGGCTCGGTCCCGAATCGCTGAAGCGCGTCGCGCAGCACTTCGGCTTCTCGCTCGATCAGCCGTGGAAGACGCTGACGCGCAAGCAGAAGGACGTGCTGATCCACGGCTCGGGCGAGGAGAAAGTCCGGCTGCGCTGGGAGTACGAGACCGACGACGGTCGCGTCGTGAAGGGTGAGGACCATCGGCCGGTCGAAGGCGTGCTGCCGGCGATGGAGAAGTTCTGGCGGATGACGAAGTCGCCGCACGTCGAGAAGTTCATGGCGACGACGACGTGCTCGGCGTGCGCCGGGACGCGACTGCGTGCCGAGGCGCGCTCCGTGCGCTTCCGCGCCCGTTCGATCACCGACTTCGCGGCGACGACGATCGGGGAACTCGACGAGACGCTGCGTGGCGTGCAATTGACGACGCGCGAGGAACTCGTCGGTCGGCAAGTGCTGAAGGAGATCCGCACGCGGCTGCAGTTCCTCGTCGACGTCGGCCTCGCGTACCTGCCGCTCGATCGCGGCGCGGCGACGCTGTCGGGCGGTGAAGCGCAGCGCGTGCGTCTGGCGACGCAGGTCGGCGCGCACCTGCAAGGCGTGCTGTACGTGCTCGACGAACCGTCGATCGGGCTGCATCAGCGCGACAACCATCGGCTGATCGAGACGCTGCGCCAACTGCGCGATCGCGGCAACACCGTGCTCGTCGTCGAACACGACCGCGACACGATGCTCGCGTCGGACGTGCTCGTCGACGTCGGGCCGGGCGCCGGGCGCGAGGGCGGCGAGATCGTCGCCGTCGGCACGCCGTCGAAGGTCTGGCGTTCGTCGGCGTCGATCACGGCGCGCTATCTGCGCGGCGAGCGCTCGATCGAAGTGCCGGCGACGCGGCGCAAGGGCAACGGCGAAAAGCTCGTCGTCCGCGGCGCGCGTCAGCACAACCTCAAGGGCATCGACGTCGCGATCCCGCTCGGGTGCTTCGTCGCGGTCACGGGCGTGTCGGGTTCGGGCAAGTCGACGCTGGTCGACCTCGTGCTGAAGCGCGCGCTCGCGGCGGAGCTGCATGGCGCGCGCGAACCGGTCGGTGCGCACGACGCGATCGAAGGCCTCGAGCACGTCGACAAGGTCATCGAGATCGACCAATCGCCGATCGGCCGCACGCCGCGCAGCAATCCGGCGACGTACACCGGCGCGATGGACCTCGTGCGCGACCTGTTCGCGGGGCAGCCCGAGGCGAAGGTCCGCGGCTACGGCAAGGGCCGGTTCTCGTTCAACGTGCCGGGCGGGCGCTGCGAGGAATGCGAAGGCGCCGGCGTCAAGCTCGTCGAGATGAGCTTCCTCGCCGACGTCGAGATCCCGTGCGACGCGTGCGCGGGGCGCCGTTACAACCGCGAGACGCTCGAGATCACCTACAAGGACAAGAGCATCCGCGACGTGCTCGAGCTGACGATCGCGGAAGCCGCCGAGTTCTTCGCCGCCGTGCCGCCGCTCGCGCGGATCCTCGACACGCTGCTCGGCGTCGGACTCGGCTACATGGCGCTCGGCCAGACCGCGACGACGCTGTCGGGCGGTGAAGCACAGCGGCTGAAGCTCGCGACCGAACTCGCGCGTCCGGGCACCGGCAAGACGCTGTACCTGCTCGACGAGCCGACGACCGGCCTCCACTTCGCCGACATCGAGAAGTTGATCGGCGCGCTGCAGCAGCTCGTCGAGCGCGGCAACACGGTCGTCGTCATCGAGCACAACCTCGACGTGGTCAAGGTCGCGGACTGGGTGCTCGATCTCGGGCCCGAAGGCGGCAAGGGCGGCGGCGAACTCGTGTTCGCGGGAACGCCCGATCAGATCGTCAAGACGAAGCGCTCGCTGACCGGGCGGGAACTCGCCGCGTACCTCGCGCCGCTCGACGCGCCGACGAACGGCGTCGTCCGCGAATCCGACGTCGACGACGGCCGAGCGCTGCGCGTGTTCGGCGCGACGTGCCACAACCTGAAGTCGGTCGACGTCGAGATCCCGCACGGCAAGTTGACGGTCGTCACCGGGCTGTCCGGCTCGGGCAAGACCTCGCTGGCGTTCGACACGATCTTCGCCGAAGCGCAACGACGCTTCGTCGAGTCGATGTCGACGTACGCGCGCCGCTTCCTCGCGCGCATAGACAAGGCGCCGGTCGATCGGATCGAGGGCCTGGCGCCGGCGATCGCGATCGATCGCAAGGCGGCGTCGAAGAACCCGCGCTCGACGGTCGCGACGTCGACCGAGATCCACGACTACCTGCGCGTGCTGTACGCGCGCGTCGGGACCGCGCACTGCCCGAAGTGCCGCACGCCGCTGCGCGCGCAAGCGCCGAGCGC
>JAEUIB010000705.1 GCA_016795255.1 Planctomycetota bacterium | reverse complement strand
CGTTCCATCGACAGGCCCAAGCAGTACTGGCGCACCGACCGCTGGAGGTCGGACACGGGTCGAGCGATGCGGAGCTGCACTCCCGCCAAGGTCTCGTCGCCGTTCGACTTCGTGCTCATGGTTGCAGCTCTCCGAGGATTTCGAGGCGTGCGTGCGGCGAACGACGCGGGACGCGCGGACATCGATGCCCGTCGTCGATCACTCGACGAACCGCGAGCCTCGATGTAGCGCGTCCTCGATCGCGCGCGGCGGCGTCCTTCCGAAAAACACCGAGCACGCGACGGATCGCTCCGCCGCGTGCTTCGGTCTCGATCTCACCGCGTTCGCGCACTCGTCACGGCACGTCGCCGCGCAGCGCGTTGCTCATCGCGACTCCGCACGGCGCCACCGGATCCACGATCAGGTATTGGAAGTGGAGACCGAGTCCCGAGAGTCCGCTGCTCCAGGACGCCCACGGAATGTGGATCTCACCGGCCGGATCGGTCATCAGGCCGAGCGTCGCGAGCACGGGCAGCGGCACGATCGTGCCGCACAACGCCGGGGTCGGATTCGCGCTCAGTGCGACCACCAGCAGGACCGGCGTCGCCGCGTTCGCCTGCACCAGGTCGAGCGAGCCACTCGAGCCCGGCGTCAGCGCTCCGGTGCCGAACAGCAGCGGATCGCCGTAGACGCCGGACTGCGAGGATCCGAGGTTCGTCCACGGGCCCGCGGCCGGCGCGGTGTAGACCTCGCCGAAGAACTCGTCGTCGTCGACGAACGGCGTGTTCGTGACGTCGATGATCGTCACGCGATCGAACGGGGTCGGACTCGACACGCCGAGGAACGCGAGCTGGTCGACCGCGATCGCGCTGAACGACGCTTGCGTGACGAACGTCCCGCCGAGGTACAGCGCGACTTCGTACGTCGAGTCGATCGGCGTGCCTCCCCACGGCGCGATCGTCGCGTCCGGTTGGACGAAGTCGATCCCGAGCGCGAGCACCGGCTGGTCGAGATCGAGCTGCAGGTTTTCGTACCCGAGCGCGACGTCGTTGCCGGGAATCTGCGGGCACCAATCCGCGAGACCCGAGATCCCGAACGCGCCCATCGCCATGTTGTCGCCGCCCGGCGCGATGCCGTACGTCACGCTGCCGAGCTTCACCGACGTCGCCGTGCCGAGGTTCGGCAGCGGACCACTCGCGTTCGTCGCGCCGGTCGCCGCCAGGAACGTCGCGCGATCCGTGAACGACGTCACCGTCGGCAGCGGCGTCGTGCCCGAGAAGAACTCGCCGAAGAACTCGTCGTCGTCGACGAACGGGCTTTGCGTGACGTCGACGATCTCGGCGTGCGTGAACGGCGCCGAACTCCAGACGCCGAGGAACGTCACCACGTCCGTCGGGATCGACGTGAACTGCGCTTGGCCGACGAGCGTCGCTCCGTGGTACAGCGACACTTCATAGGTCGAGTCGACCGCGAGCCCGCCGAAGCTCGGCATCGTGACGTCCGGTTGCGCGAACTCCCAACCGAGCGCGTAGACCGGCGCCGCCGTCGCGACCGACAGGTTCTCGAAGCCGAGCGCGATGTCGTTGCCGGGCAGCAGCGCGTACCAATCCGGCGCCGCCAGCGTCCCCGCCGCGCCGATCGCCAGGTTGTCGCCGCCGGGCGCCACTCCGAACGTGACGCTCCCGACGGTCGCCGTCGTCACGAGCCCGAGGTCCGGCAACGCGCCGGTCGCCGCCGCGCCGCCGGTCTCGGCCAGGAACGTCGCCATGTCGCCGAACGTCTTGATCTCGGCGCTCGTTGCGCGAGGCGTCGCGGCACCGGACAGGGCCGCGACGAGGACCAGCAGGGACAGCAACGAACGGTGTGGGATCTGGGGTCGGGAAGTCATGGCTCGAGCTCCGTGAGAGGTGAGCTGCGCGCGGCAGCTCCGCGGGAAGCCGGCGACTCACCGGCTCCACCTGCGCTCACGGAGAATCGAGGAGCCGACCCGCGAAGAAAATCGAAGTTGCTCGGCGGGTCGCTCGGCCGGCGGCCGTCGGTTCAGTCGTCCTCGCGCGTGAACTCGAAGCGCTGCGGGGTCCCACCCTTCAGTTGGCCGACCGTGGCGGTGAGCCCACCCTCGGCCGACAGCTCGTAGGCGATGCGCTTCGGGTAGTCGTGGCGCGGGTTCAGGAACACGGCGCGGTTCTCGGTCAGCTCCGCGAGCACGAACTCGGTCGCCGTCTTGCCGCCGGGCTGCGCGACGTAGACCAGGCCGCCGTCGCGCTCGACGATGCGCAGGTACTCGAATGCGACCAGCTTGTCGCTCGTATTGACCGTGCGCGACATCGCGAGCATCGAGCCGCCGAGCGGCGGGCTCCAGCGCTCTTCGATCGACGATCCCGAACTCCGCTTCCCGACCCAGTCGCCGGCCAACCACGCCAAGTCGTCGATCGTGGCCTCGGCCGGCTTCGGCATCTCGATGTCTTCCGCGTGGCGGTAGAGGCCGAGCGCTTCTCCGCGCGACGGCGGATCGACCGCGACGGTGACGAGCAGTCCGTC
>JAEUIB010000694.1 GCA_016795255.1 Planctomycetota bacterium | reverse complement strand
CGCTGAGGTTCGCCTGAGGGCACATGTCAACCGCCAACACGCGCGCCTTCGGTTGCTGAAGCGCAAACGAACAAACGCTTTGAAATGCAAGGCTTGTCTTGCCGGTGCCGCCCTTGTTGTTCCAGAAACCCAATGTCTTCATCGCAGAACCTCCCTGGGGACCAGAAGCGGATCACTACGCTGTGTAGATCTGTTACAGACCACGGTAGTACTTCGACACATCAGTGTCCAGGTGCTACGTCCCAGAATTCTGAGTCCGACTTTCGCACGTTCAACACGAACACGAGGACCCGCGCGCGGTGCACCTTATGCTCACGTCGCATCCGATTGCTGTGGTGGCGATACGCGGACTTCGTCCCCGCCCCCTCTCCCAGGAGACGTCATGACCCCCCGCTACGGCAATCTGGTGCGCGTGACGACCGAACGCGGCGTCGCGACGCTGACGCTGACGAACCCGGCGGCGGCGAACGGGTACTCGCACGCGATGATGCTGGAGCTCGACGACGCGATCCTCGCCGCGCGCTTCGACGATGCGGTGCACGTGATCGTGCTGACCGGCGCGGGCGACAAGTTCTTCTGTGCCGGCGCCGACATCGGGATGCTCGGCGAGGTCACTCCGCGCTTCAAGTACCACTTCTGCCTGCACGCGAACGAGACGCTCGGCCGCCTCGAGCAGACGCCGAAACTCGTGCTCGCGGCGCTGAACGGCCACACGGTCGGCGGCGGGCTCGAGGTCGCGCTCGCGGCCGACTTGCGCGTCGCGTGGCGCAACACCGCAGCGGGCGCGAAGCCGTTCAAGCTCGGCCTGCCCGAAGTGAAGCTCGGCGTGCTGCCGGGCACCGGCGGCACGCAGCGCCTCGTCCGCGCGCTCGGCAAGTCGAAGGCGATCGACTGGATGACGAGCGGCGAAAACTACTCGATCGACGACGCGGTCGCGGTCGGGCTCGTGGACCGCGTGATCGACGCCACCGGCGAGGACGAGTTCCGCGCGAAGATGCAGGCGTTCGCCGAGACCTTCTGCCCGCCCGGCAAGGCGAGCAAGGCCGTCGGCCTCATCAAGCGCGCGTGTCAGAGCGGCGCGGAGATGGGCCTCGACGCCGGCCTCGCGCTGGAGCGCGAACTGCAGCAGCAGTTGTTCCAGAGCTCCGACGCCAAGGAAGGCATCCGCGCGTTCAACGAGAAGCGCAAGGCGGACTTCCGCGGCGAGTAGCGCGCGCAGAGCGATCGCGCTCGACGCGAGAGGGGGTCCGTCCCCTTCGACCGCCGCGGCGCAAAAGGGGTCTGTCCCCCTCGCAGCAAAAGGGGTCTGTCCCCTTCGTCAACAAAAGGGGTCTGTCCCCTTCGTCACCCTTCGTCACTTCGACTTCAGGCGGATCGACGACCGCGTCGACTCGGTCGCCATGGACGCGTCCTGCTCGATCCGATACGCGCGATCGAGTTCACAGCCCTCCACGCGCTGCGTCGCCTTCGCGGCCGGCCACGTGATCTCGACGGAGACGATCCGCTGCGCGTCGCCGAGGCCGACGTGGGCGCGCAGCGGATTGCCGTTCTGCGCGCCGATCGTCGCGAACACGTCGCGCTCGCCGCGTTGCGTCGCGATGCGGACGCGGACGCGCGCTCCGATCGCACTGCGGTTGTCCTTCGTGCCGACGAGGTCGAGCGCGATCCAGTGCCCGCCCTGCCCCGGGTTCTCGAAGAACGCATCGACGAAGCCGTCGTCGAGGTACCAGCCGCCGATCTGCACGCCGAGATCGAGATCGCCGTCGTCGTCGACGTCGGCGAACGCGACTCCGTTGCCCTTCTGCAGGTGCCCGAGGCCCGCCGGGAACGTCGCATCGCGGAACACGCCGTCGCGCGGCACGAGCAGCACGTTCGGGAACAGCGACGCGAGATCGTGTCCGCCGGTGGCGACGTACAGATCGGTGGCGCCGTCGTTGTCGAGATCGCCCGAGCCGAGTCCGGTCGCGATCGCGGCACGCTTCAGCCCACGCGCGGCCGTCACGTCCGTGAACGTCCCGGCGCCGTCGTTGTCGAACAGCCGCATCGTGTCGTCCTCGATCACGCCGTCGATCATCCACGCGGCGACCGTGCGGATCGGCCGGTAGTGATGCTGGTAGGTCACGAACAGATCGAGATCGCCGTCCGCATCGTGGTCGAGGAACGTCGCGGGGCCGCTCGCCTCCGGCGTTGCGACGCCACGGCGCTGCGCCTCGTCGGCGAACGTCACGCGGCCTTCGCTCGTGTGATTGACGAACAGCGCGTTCGCAGCGATGAAGTTCGACAGGTAGAGGTCGGGGTCGCCGTCGAGATCGACGTCGCCGGCGACGGCCGACAGACAGCGCGCCACGTTGCGGATGCCCGCGGTCGCGGTCGCGTCGGCGAACGTGCCGTTGCCGTCGTTGACGAACAGTTTGCTCGGGAACCGCACGGCACCCTCGGCCGCGCCCTCGGTCTCGCAGCCGTAGAACAGATCGAGGTCGCCGTCGAGATCGACGTCGCTGAACAGGACCGCGCGCGACGGCGCCGCGAACTCGACGCCCGCCTCGGCGGTCACGTCGACGAAGTGTCCGGCGCGATCCTGCCGCAGCAGCGAGTTCGGGAACATCGGCCCTCCGAACAGTCCGCCGCCGCGCGCGACCGCGACGTCGAGTCGGCCGTCGTCGTCGACATCTCCCTGCGCGAGCGCGATGCCGCCGAGTTGTCGCGACAGCCCCGCCGCTTCGGTGACGTCCGTGAACGCGCCGTCACCGGTGTTCTCCGACAGCCGGATCGCTTTGTCGGTGTCGAACGTGCACTGCAGGACGTCGAGCCGACCGTCGCCGGTGAAGTCGTCGACCACGAGCGCGCCCGCGCGATCGTGTCGCGCGAGACCGATCGCCTTCGCGCGATCGACGAGGCGCGCGAGCGTCGCCTCGCCGCGCAACCGCTCGGGCGGGATCCGGAACTTCGCGTCGACGCCGTCCGGCCACGTGCCGAGCGCCATGTGCGCGACGTTCAACAGCCAACGACCTTCGTACTGCAGATCGTGCGTCGGATCGGCCAGCAGTCGTTCGAGCACCGCGATCGCCGCCTTCGGGCCGCGCGTCTCGACGTGGACCGCGCGCGCCGACAGCGGGAAGATGCAACTGTCCTCGTTGTGCCGCGCGATGCAGTTCTGCCGCTCGGCCAAGCGGAAGTGCGCCGCAGCCAGCCGGAACAGCACGTCGGGCAACCACGCCCGTCCTTCGTCCGGATGCGCATCGATCAGCACCACGCATTCCTCGCACAACGAGATCGCTCGCTCGATCTCGCCGACTTGGACGCAGAACAACGACAGCGTCCACCGCAGCGAGAAGCGCTCGACGAACGACGCGTGCTCGCTCTCCTGCTCGAGGCGCTTCGTGAGGTCGTCGACGTAGCGCCGGTTGAGGAACGCCTGCTGCGGGTCGGCGTCTCGCTCGTCGTGGATGCGGCGCAACCACAGTTCCTTTGCGGTCGCGTCGGCGCCGAGCGGCGCGAGTTCGACCTCCTCGTCGTCGCAGCAGGAATGCGTGCCCTCCGAGCCCTCTTGCGCCGTCGCGCGCGTGGCGACGGCGAGGATCGACAGCACGGTGAGCCACAGGGCGAGGCGAGTGCGCGTCATCGAACGGTTCCCTCGACGCCGAACGAGTCGCGCTTGCCGTCGCGGACGACGGTGCCGAGCGCGACGTTCGGGTCGTGCGTGAAGAACAGGCGGCCGCCGCGCGTCGCGAGATCGTCGAGCAGTCGGCGCTTCTCGTCGATCAGCAGTTCCGCGTAGCGGTCGTAGCCCATCGTGATCGGGACGTGGACCCACGGCGCGCCCGGGATCAGGTCGGCCGCGAACACCGTCGGGCCGGCGTCGGTCGGGATCTCGGCGCACAGGAGTCCCGGCGTGTGGCCGTGGCTGACGTGGAACCGGTAGTCCGGTCCGAGCGCGCGCGACGTCGTGCCGTCGACGATCTCGAGTCGGCCGCTCTGTTCGAGCAACGGCATCAGCTCGGGGATGAACGACGCGCGATCGCGCGCGTGCGGCGCGAGAGCGCGAGCCCACGCCTCCGCACCGACGACGTAGCGCGCCTTGTGGAACAGCAGACGCGGCGGCGCGCCCTCTTCGAACGCGGACAACAGCCCGCCGGCGTGATCGAAGTGCAGGTGCGACAGCACGACGACGTCGATGTCGTCAGGATCGACGCCGTGCTCGCGCAGCGCGTCGAGCAGCACGTGGCGGTCGTCCTCGACGCCGAACCGTTCGCGCAACTTCGGCGCGAAGAACGCGCCGATCCCGGTCTCGAACAAGATGCGCCGGCCGCCGGCTTCCTCGACCAGCGCCGCGCGGCACGCGAGCGGGATGCGGTTCTGCTCGTCCGCGGCGATCCACTTCGACCACAGCGCTTTGGGCGCGTTGCCGAACATGGCGCCGCCGTCGAGGCGCTGCGCGTTGCCGAGGACGGGACGGATGCGGTGGGCTTCGGCGGTTTCGACCATGCCGCAAGCTTCGTCGGCGGCGGCCGCGTGCGCAAGCCCGCGCGTGCGGCTGTCCGACTGCTCGGCAGACCTTTTCAACAGGCTGCTAGCATGCCCGCCCTTCGTGGATTCCGAGGTCGGTCATGCGCAGCGTCGTCATCCGGGAGCACGGCGATTTCGACAAGCTCCTGTTCGAGGACCGCCCGGTCCCCGAGCCCGGTCCGAAGGAAGTCCGCATCCGCGTCAAGGCGTGCGCGCTGAACCACCTCGATACGTGGGTCCGGCGCGGCGTGCCCGGTCACACGTTCCCGCTGCCGATGATCCCGGGCTGCGACATCGCGGGCGTCGTCGACGCGCTGGGCGCCGGAGTCGTGCAGGCGAAGGTCGGCGACGAGGCCGTCGTCGCCCCCGGATTCGGTTGCGGAGTCTGCGAAGCCTGCGCGGACGGCGACGACAACCTGTGCCCGCAGTACGGGATCCTCGGCGAGACGCGCGACGGCGGCTGCGCGGAGTTCGTCGTCGTGCCCGAGCGCAACGTGCTGAAGAAGCCGAAGAACCTGTCGTTCGAGCACGCGGCGGCGATCCCGCTCGCGTTCCTCACGGCGTGGCACATGCTCGTCGTCCGCTGCCGGATCGGCGCCGGCGACGACGTGCTGATCCACGCGGCGGGCTCCGGCGTCGGCTCGGCCGCGGTGCAGATCGCGAAGCTGCACGGCGCGCGCGTGATCGCGACGGTCGGCAGCGACGCGAAGCAGGCCAAGGCGCTGGCGCTCGGCGCCGACGTCGTCATGAACTACACGCAGGTCGACTTCGCGAAGGAAGTGCGTGCGCTGACGAACAAGCGCGGCGTGCGGATCGCGATGGACCACGTCGGGCAGCCGACGATCGGCCAGTCGATCCGCTGCCTCGCGAAGGGCGGCATGGTCGTCACGTGCGGAGCGACCGGCGGTTTCGACCTCGTCACCGACTTGCGGCTCGTGTTCTTCAAGTCGCTGTCGATCCTCGGTTCGACGATGGGCTCGCTCGGCGAGCTGCACGACGTGTTCCGATTGGTCGAGCAGGGCAAGCTGAAACCGGTGATCCACGCGGTGCTGCCGCTCGATCAGGTGCGCGAGGCGCATCGGATCCTCGGCGATCGCGAAGTGTTCGGAAAGGTGATCGTGACTCCATGAACTTCACGCGCATCCTCGTCGACGAGAAGGACGGCCTCGCGACGATCACGCTGAACCGTCCCGAGCAGCGCAACGCGATCGATCGCGAGATGATCGACGAGATGCATCACGCGCTCGACCGGCTCGCCGAGGCCGACTCGATCGGC
Source organism: Planctomycetota bacterium (assembly GCA_016795255.1). Taxonomy (GTDB): domain Bacteria; phylum Planctomycetota; class B15-G4; order B15-G4; family JADJEK01; genus JADJEK01. The sequence goes on along the minus strand of JAEUIB010000694.1, from coordinate 750 downwards.
GCGCTGGTGCTGACCGGCGCCGGCGGACAAGCGTTCGCGGCCGGCGCCGACATCGCGCAGTTGCGCGAGCGCAAGCGCGCCGACGCGCTGAAGGCGATCAACTCGACGCTGTTCATGAAGCTCGAGCAGTTCCCGTTCCCCACCATCGCGGCGATCCAGGGCTTCGCGCTCGGCGGCGGTTGTGAGATGGCGATGGCGTGCGATCTGCGCGTGGCCGGGCGCAGCTCGAAGTTCGGGCAGCCGGAGGTCGGGCTCGGCATCCTCGCCGGCGCCGGCGCGATCGAGCGCTTGCCGCGCCTCGTCGGACTCGGCCGCGCGAAGGAGCTGCTGTACACGGCGCGCATCATCGACGCCGACGAAGCGCTGCGCATCGGGCTCGTGAATCAGGTGGTCGACGACGGCAAGGCGCTCGAGGCCGCGACCGCGCTGGCGCAGAGCATCGTCAAGAACGACCGCCTCGCCGTGCGCCTGACGAAGGCGTCGCTGAACGCATCGGCCCGCAGCAACGACCAAGTCGGCATCGCCATCGACGCGATCGCACAGGCCGTGTGCTTCGAGAGCGAAGAGAAGATGCGCCGCATGACCGCGTTCCTGGAGAGAAAGAAAAAGTGACGCTCGGGCCGCTGGGCCCTACGCCTGCTCGGGCGTATCGGCGAGGGGGGGGGGGGGGGGGGGCCCCCCCCCCCCCCCCCCGGGGCCGCCGCCGGGGGGGGGGGCCCACACAGGGGGCGCGCAACCACCCCCGCCCCC
>JAEUIB010000670.1 GCA_016795255.1 Planctomycetota bacterium | reverse complement strand
ATGACGATTCAAGAAGTCCTTTGGTCCGCGATGCGGGAGCAAGGCCGCGAGACGAATACTCAACGGATGCAAGACACCCGGGTGGTCCGGGTGTCGGAGGGAAACGTACCGGTATCGGCCGTTTCGTTGCCCGCTCGCCGTCGCGGACCATCGGACTCGATTCAACGGAAGGACGTGGGCCGACTCGACTGATCGACGCCCACGGCCTGAGAGAACGTGAATCAATCCGATTGATTCGCGTTCACAGCCTCTGAAAAGGCGAACGCTTGCTGCTCTGGCTGCTCGACTTCTTCCGCAACACGTCGCTCTGGAACTTGTTCCAGTACGTGACGCTGCGCGCCGCGCTGGCCGCGACGGTCGCGTTCCTGACCGCCGTGTTGCTCGGGCCGCGCGTCATCGCCTACCTGCGCGCGAAGAAGATCGGCGAGAAGGTCCAGAAGGGCGACTCCGCGGTGCTCGATCAGATGCACGCGGGCAAGGCCGGTACGCCGACGATGGGCGGGCTGCTGATCCTGATCGCGATCCTCGCCGCGATCCTGCTGTTCGGGCGCCTGTCGAATCCGTACGTGGTGCTCGCCGCGCTGTCGACGGTCGGGTTCTCGTGCGTGGGCTTGATCGACGACTGGACGAAGCTGTCCGGTCGCAACAAGAAGGGCATCCCGGCGCGGCTGAAGATGGCGCTGCTGCTGGCCGTCGCCCTGGCGATCGCGATCGCGATCGTGTTGCTCGCGAAGCACGCCGGCGAAGCGACGCCGTACGTCGTCCGCCTGCCGTTCCTGAAGGACGTCGTGCTCGACCTGTCGTGGTGGCACGGTTCGCTCTACCTCGTGTTCTGCATCCTCGTGCTGCTCGGTTCGAGCAACGCGGTGAACCTGACCGACGGTCTCGACGGTCTCGCGACCGGATGCGCGGCGATCGCCGCCGCGGCGTTCTCGGTGATCATCTACGTGGTCGGTCGCAAGGACACGACCGAGTACCTGCTGATCACGTACGTCCCGGGCTCGGGTGAACTCGCGATCGTCTGCGCGGCGCTCGCCGGCGCGTGTCTCGGGTTCCTGTGGTTCAACTCGTATCCCGCTCAAGTCTTCATGGGCGACACCGGGTCGCTGCTGATCGGCGGGCTCCTCGGATTCGTCGCGGTCGTCGCTCGGCAGGAGTTGGTCCTGCCGATCGTCGGCGGCGTGTTCGTCATGGAAGCGGCGTCGGTGATCCTGCAAGTCGGCTCGTTCAAGCTGACCGGCAAGCGGATCTTCCGCATCGCTCCGATCCACCATCACTTCCAGTTCGCCGGCTGGCACGAGGTGAAGGTGGTGTCGCGCTTCTGGATCCTCGCGGTGATCTTCGCGATCGCCGGGGTCGCGACCTTGAAGGTGAGGTGACGATTGCGAGACGCGGTCGACGACGCACTGTTGCCGAAGGTCGATTCCGACGAGAGTTCGCCGGAGGCGACCGCGCAGTGGATCCTGTGGATCGCACTGGCGCTGGTCGGGATCGGCACCGTGTTCGTGTTCTCGACGTCGGCGGCTCTGCCGGCGCGGGATCACGGCATGGATGCGGCGTACCGCGCGCTGTGGATCCAATTGGCGAAGGTCGGGGCCGGTCTCGTCTTCCTGTGGGCGGGGCTGAAGATCCGGATCGAGTGGCTCTGCAAGTACCGCTGGCGGATCTGGGCCGGGGTGCTGATCGCGCTCACGCTCGTGTTCGTCCCCGGCGTCGGCATGATGCTGAACGGCGCGCGCCGCTGGCTGCAGACCCCGCTCGTGCCGCTGCAACCCTCCGAGTTCGTCAAGCTCGCGGTCGTGGTCCTCGTCGCCGGGACGTGCGGGCGCATCGGCACCGGCATCGAAGACTGGCGCAAGGGACTGTTGCCGATCTACCTGGCGCTCGGGATCGCCGCGCTGCTGCTGCTGAAGCAGCCGGACTTCGGGTCCGCGCTGTTCGTGCTCGGTCTCGGGACCCTGCTGATGCTGCTCGGCGGGGCGCGGGCCAAGCACTTCCTGATCGCCGGGGCCTGCGCGCTGCCGCTGTGCATCGCGTACGCGGTGCTGCGCCTCGACCACGTCCAGCGTCGCCTGACCGAGTACGTGAGCCCCTCCGAAGGCGGCCAGGCCTACCAGAGCATGATCGCGCTCGGGAACGGAGGCGCGTTCGGCGCCGGGCTCGGCGCCGGTGAGGCGAAGCTCGGCTACCTGCCCTACATCTCGAGCGACTTCATCCTCGCAGCCGTCGGCGAAGAACTCGGATTCGTCGGCACGTCGCTGGTGGTACTGTTGTTCGTCGTTCTGCTGCTCCTCGGCACTCGCGTCGTGATGAGGCAGCAGAGCGTCGCGGGGTTCGTGTTGGCGGCGGGATTGACGCTGTTGATCTGCGTCCAAGCGCTGATCAATGTCGCGGTCGTGACGGCGGCGGTGCCGACGAAGGGCATCGCACTGCCGTACCTGTCCGCCGGCGGATCCTCGATCTGTGCAATGTTGTTCGCGACCGGCCTCCTCGCCAATCTGGCGCGTCGTGCCGGAGAGCCGATCGAAGTCGACGACGTCGAATCCGATCGGGCTCGTTTCGCTCCCGTTCTGCGTCGCCTGCTCGGAGTGCGTCATGGGTGAACTCGAGAAATATGGGCTGCTGTCGGCCGCGTTGCTGTTGCTGATGGCCGGTCTGCTGGCGTTCTTCGGCCGCGACTCCGACGTCGATCCCGGCGCGCACGCGCTGAGCGCGAACAACGAGGTCGTCGACCGCGACGCCGATCGCGGCGCCGCGTCGCGTGACCCGGGCGCGCCTCGCGACCGATCGACGCCGACGAATTCGCAGACTCCGAAGGCGGACCCGGAACAGACCCCGATCGACCGCGAGCGCCTGGCCGGCGGTGACGACGCGCCGCGCGATCCGCCGAACCCGACCGACGACGAAACGGTCGGTCCGGTCGAGTCCGAGACGAAGTCGAACGACGGCGAGAAGGCCCCCGACGCGGACGCACCGGTCCACTACGCGGTCAAGAAGGGCGACACGCTGAGCTCGATCGCCGCCGCGCACTTCGGCGACAAGAAGTACTACAAGCTCATCGAACAGGCGAATCCCGGCGTCGACTCGCGCAAGCTCACCGTCGGCCAGGAGCTGATCCTGCCGGCGAAGAGCGCGACGCAGGCTCCTGCGAACACGCCGAACACGTCGAAGACGCCGTCCGACTCCAACGCGCCGAAGGCCAAGGAAACGGCCAAGGACCCGAAGGGCACGACCGGCAAGGGGCTC
>JAEUIB010000638.1 GCA_016795255.1 Planctomycetota bacterium | reverse complement strand
TTCGCCCCTGCCCCCGTTGCCACCGGGTCCCGCGCCGCCGTCACCGTTTTCCATGGTCCCGTTCACGTTCACGTCTTCCGGCCCGGTCCGCGCTTCGCCGGCGCGATTCATCGCACGGGACGAACATGACGGGGACGGAGGCGCGTCTGTCCCCGTCATGTTCCCTTGGCCGGACGCCGTTGCCGGTTCTCCCGTTCAATCAGTCCGGCTTGGTCTCGCGCAGCCCTGTTCGATCCCACGGCGCGCCCGACACCAAGCGACCCCTAACCCCCTCGCGTGTGCATCTCCAACCTCGGGTCTTTCCGCAACTCATCGTCGTCGTGCAGCGCGCCGCGCGCCTCGTGCAGCGCGAGCCTTCGTTCGGCTCCTCGGTCTTCACGGAGGCGCCACGCGCGTTCGATGCGTTCCTTCAGTTGCTCGGTGGATTCGCCGGCGCGGAGGGGTTTCTTGAGGTCGATGCCTAGCTTCGCGTAGAGGCACAGGTACCACGAGCCGTCGGCGGTGAGGCGGCTGCGGTCGCACGCTCCGCAGAACGGCGCCGTGGTCGACGCGACGATGCCGAAGCTCGTGCCGTCGGACATCGCGAAGCGTTCGGCCGGCGCGGACTTCGATTCGTCGTCGGTCGCGGGGATCGCGGTGATCGGGCCGTGGCGCGTCGCGATGCGCTCGAGGAGTTCGGCCTTCGAGACGACCTTGTCGCGCGACCAGCGCGTGGCGCCGCCGACGTCCATGTACTCGATGAAGCGCAGTTCGGCGCGCACGTCGCGGGCGTAGTCGAGGAGGTCGAAGACCTCGTCGTCGTTGACGCCGCGCATGACGACGGTGTCGATCTTCGTGCCTTGGAAGCCCGCGGAGCGCGCGGCGTCGATGCCGGCCAGCACGTGGTGCAAGTCGTTGCGGCGGGCGATCGAGACGAAGCGGTCGGCGCGCAGCGTGTCGAGGCTGACGGTGACGCGATGGAGCCCGGCGTTCTTCAGCGATGCCGCGAGCTCGGACAAGAGCACGCCGTTCGTCGTCAATGCGAGGTCACGGATGCCGGGCTTCGCGGCGAGTCGTTCGATCAGGTAGGGGAGGTTGCGGCGCAGCAGCGGCTCGCCGCCGGTCAGGCGCACCTTGTCGACCCCGGCCGCGACGAACGCGTCGACGACCTGGGCGATCTCGTCGAACGTCAGGATGTCGTCCCTCGGCAGCCAGACGTAGTTCTCTTCCGGCATGCAGTACGCGCAGCGCAGATTGCACTTGTCCGTGACGGACAGGCGCAGGTTGCGCAGCCTTCGGCCATGCACGTCCGCGAGAACCATGCGAACAGCTTTCCCCGGCCGGGCGTTCACCGCAAGAGGTCCGTCCCCGGCAGATCGTCGCGGGGGGTGACCGTCACTCGAAGCCGAGCTCCAGCATCGCGGGCTCGGAGATCATTTCCTTCGTCCAGGTCGGCTCCCAGACCACGTCGACCTTGACCTCGTTGACGCCCGGGACGGTCTTCACCTTCTTCTGCACGTCGCCGGGGAGCTGCTCGGCGGACGGGCAGTTGGGCGACGTCAGCGTCATCTTCACGTGGACGTCCTGCGTCGGCGACACGTCGACGACGTAGATCAGGCCGAGCTCGAAGATGTCGACCGGGATCTCCGGGTCGTAGACGGTCTTCAGCGCCTTCGCGATCTGCTCGCGCATGGGGTCGCTGCTCATGCTGGCGCGGAGCTGATGGGCGATGTTGTCGAGTTTCGCGGGTTCGGTCATGGGTGTCGTGCTCACTCGGTGGTGACCGGATCGGCGTCGCCGTCGAGCGCGGTCGTCAGCGCATGCCACGGCAGAGCCGCGCACTTGATGCGGTTGGG
>JAEUIB010000630.1 GCA_016795255.1 Planctomycetota bacterium | reverse complement strand
TCTACTTCCGTGGTCGCAATCCCGGCATCGAGGTCGCGTACCCGGACATCGTCGAGAAGATCCCGTTCGTGTCGGTACGCGACGCGGTGCGCGGACTCGTCAAGCGCTTCCTGGCCGGCGAGATCGGCAGCCTGAAGCTCGTGTCGACGCGTTTCCTGTCGGCGGCGCAACAGAAGCCGGAAGTCCGTGACCTGTTGCCGATCGACCCGACGACGCTGCTCGGCGATCCGACGGCTGCGAAGCATTTCGACCCGATCCTCGAGCCGTCGACCGAAGTGATCTTCGAGCGACTGCTGCCGAAGTACCTCGAGATGCAGGTCTACGGCGCGGTGCTCGAGGCGCTGGCGTCCGAGTTCGCGATGCGCCGCATCGCGATGAAGGCGGCGACCGATGCCGCGAACGACATGATTTCGTCGCTGACGCGCCAGTACAACCGCGCGCGCCAGGAGACGATCACGAAGGAACTGCTGGAAATCGTCGGAGGCGCCGAAGCGCTGAAGGGCTGATCGCCTCGCAAGAGGCGGCGGTCCGGCTTCGGTCGCGAATTCGATTCAAAGGAGCACGAGGTGGCACAGGGCAACGTTCTCGAAGTCGTCGGTCCCGTCGTCGACATCAAGTTCCCGGCGGGCAGCCTGCCGGCGATCTACAACGCCCTCAAGATCGAGGATCAGGGCAAGAACATCGACCTCACGGTCGAGGTCGCCCAGCACCTCGGTGACGACGTCGCGCGCTGCATCGCGCTGGCGACGACCGACGGTCTCGTGCGCGGCATGTCCGTGCGCGACCTCGGTGCGCCCATCTCGGTGCCGGTCGGCAAGGGCACGCTCGGCCGCTTGATCAACGTGCTCGGTGAAGCCATCGACGGCAAGGGCGGCATCAAGAGCGACAAGCTGATGCCGATCCACCGCGCGGCGCCGACGTTCGAATCGCAGCAGGCGATCTCGGAAGTCTTCGAGACGGGCATCAAGGTCATCGACCTGCTGTGCCCGTTCGCCCGTGGCGGCAAGGTCGGTCTGTTCGGCGGCGCAGGCGTCGGCAAGACGGTGTTGATCCAGGAGCTGATCCGCAACGTCGCCGAAGTCCTGAAGGGCTTCTCGGCGTTCGCCGGCGTCGGCGAGCGCACGCGCGAGGGCAACGACCTCTACGTCGAAATGTCCGAGTCGGGCGTCATCAACAACACGGTCCTCGTGTTCGGCCAGATGAACGAGCCGCCGGGATCGCGCCTCCGCGTCGCTCTGACGGCGCTGACGATCTGCGAGTACTTCCGCGACGAGATGAAGCAGGACGTGTTGTTGTTCGTCGACAACATCTTCCGCTTCGTCCAGGCCGGCTCCGAGGTGTCCGCTCTGCTCGGACGCATGCCGTCGGCCGTCGGTTACCAGCCGACGATGGCGTCGGAAATGGGTGCGCTCCAGGAACGCATCACGACGACGAAGGACGGCTCGATCACGTCGATGCAGGCGATCTACGTGCCCGCCGACGACTACACCGACCCGGCGCCGGTCGCGACGTTCGCGCACCTCGACTCGACGATCCGTCTCGAGCGTTCGATCGCCGAGCTCGGCATCTACCCGGCCGTCGACCCGCTGCGTTCGACGTCGCGCATGCTCGACCCGAACATCGTCGGCAAGGAGCACTACGGCGTCGCGCGCGAAGTCCAGCGCGTGCTGCAGCGCTACAACGACCTCAAGGACATCATCGCGATCCTCGGCATGGAAGAGCTGTCGGACGACGACAAGAACACGGTCTTGCGCGCGCGCAAGATCCAGAAGTTCCTGTCGCAGCCGTTCTTCGTCGCGCAGCAGTTCACCGGCGTGGAAGGCCGCTACGTCAAGCTCGAGGACAGCGTGAAGAGCTTTGCCGAAGTGGTCAGCGGCAAGTACGACTCGTTGCCCGA
>JAEUIB010000627.1 GCA_016795255.1 Planctomycetota bacterium | reverse complement strand
CCTGCTCGAGGCCGCGTTGATGTCGAGCGTCCAGCGGCTCGGCCCGGACCACGACCTGACGCTGCGCGTCGAGGAGAGCCTGCTGACGACTCTGCGTCACACGGATCGCGCCGGCGAAGCGGCGGAGCGGTTCGTCGACGTGATCGCGCGACGGATACGCAAGGACGGCGCCAGCCACTACCGAACGCTGCAAGACCGCGGCGTGCTCGGGACGACGCTGGCTCGTCTGGGTCGGCTCGACGAAGCCCTGGCCGAACTCGGCGGCGCGCACGCGCTCGCGGTGACCGCGCTCGGCGCCGACGATCCGATCACGTTGCAGCTCGCGACGTGGCTCGCGCAAGCGCGCCTCGATTCCGGGGACGTGGCGGGCGCCGAGGCCGATCTGCGCCGCGCGCTGGAGTCTCCGGCGGTCGCGAACAACGCGTCGGCGCCTCGCGTCCTCGCGATCAAGGAGACGCTCGCGCTCGCGCTGCGCGACTCCGGTCGCGCGGCCGACGGCGCCCCACTGATGCGCGACGTCCTCGACGCGCGCCGGCACGCGCTCGGCGACGGCGCGCTGGACACGTTGCGCGCGTTCCTGCACGCCTCCGGTCTCGAAGCGATGACCGGCGACCTCGATCTCGCGACGCAGTACGCACGCTCGGCGTACGACGGATTCCGCGCGATCTACGGCAGCGATCACGTCGCGGTACTGGTCTCGACGCAGACGCTCGCGACGATCCTCGGTCGACGCGGCGAGTGGGCCGCGGCAGAGCCGCTGCAGCAAGACGCGCTGAAGTTGGCGACGCGCCTGTACAGCTCCGACCATCCGGCGGTCCACGACGCGGAGGGCGAACTCGGGTTGTCGCTGCGCCGGCTCGAGCGCTCGGACGAGGCGCGCTCGCTGCTCGCCGAGGCGATGAAATCCCGCGAACGAGCGTTCGGCCGCGCCAGCCCGTGGAGTCGCTCGACGCGGGCCGAGTACGCCGCAGCATGCCTCGATCTCGGCGACGTCGTCGGCGCGGCCACCGCGCTCGACGAATTGGCCGAGGACTTGGACGAGCTCGCCGCCGTCGCGAACGCATGGACGGCGGTGGCTCGCGCGAACGCGCCCGCCTTCACGTTCGGACCGAAGGCCGACGCCGCGTCCCGTTTCGCCGCTCGGTTGGCCGCCGTGCTCGCGGGTTCCGAGGCGCCGACGCTCGGATCGGCGCTGCGCGATGCCGTGCTCGCGCACGCTGCCGCGACCGCCGCGCCACCCGAGACGATCGCGGAACTGGAAGCGCTGGCGACTCCCTGACGTCCGCGATCGCGACCCGCGACCGGCAGAATTTGTCGTAGCTGACGTCGCCACAGGAGTTTCGGAGCGCCTCCGACCGATACTCTGGCACCACTGCCGACCCAGGAATCGTCCGATGGCGCAACATGCCGACGCCGAGCGTGCGCGACTCGCAGAGGACGAGGCGCGCACGAAGAACTGGAAGCGCTTCGGCCCCTACCTGGCCGAACGCCAATGGGGCACGGTGCGCGAGGACTACTCGAAGGACGGCGAGTGCTGGGACTATTTCCCGTTCGAACAGTCGCACCTGCGCGCATACCGCTGGGGTGAAGACGGTCTGCTCGGCATCACCGATCGCGAATGCCGCATCTGCTTCGCGGTCGCGCTGTGGAACGGCAAGGACCCGGTGCTGAAGGAGCGGCTCTACGGGCTGAACGGCAAGCAGGGCAACCACGGTGAGGACGTGAAGGAGGTCTACCACTACCTCGACTCCACGCCGACGCACTCGTTCATGCGCGCGCAGTACTCGTACCCGCAGGCCGAGTTCCCGTACGCACGATTGCGCGAGGAGAACGCGCGGCGCAACCGTGAGCAGCGCGAGTTCGAACTCGCCGACACCGGCGTGTTCGCCGAGTCGCGCTGGTTCGACGTGATCGCCGAGTACGCGAAGGCGAGTCCCGACGACCTGCTGATCCGCATCCGCGTCGTCAACCGCGGGCCCGAGCGCGCGAAGGTGCACGTGCTGCCCCAATTGTGGTTCCGCAACACATGGAGCTGGGGCGACACGTACGACGACACCGGGACGAAGCCGTCGCTGCGCAAGACGTCGGCCCACACGGTGATCGCCGAACATCCGACGCTCGGCACGTTCCAGTGGTGCGTCGACTCCACGCAGGACGGCCGGACCGCCCCGCTGTTGTTCACCGAGAACGACTCGAACGTCGCCGCCCTGTTCCAGACTCCGAACGAATCGCCGTACACGAAGGACGCGTTCCACGACGTCGTCGTCCGCGGCCTCCACGAGCGAGCGAACCCGCGATCGAAGGGAACGAAGGCCGCGGCGTGGTTCGCGCTCGAGATCGAGCCCGGCGCGACGCAGGTGCTGCGCTTGCGGCTGCGGCACGAACAGGTGCGCGCCGTCGAACCGTTCGGCGAAGCGTTCGACGACGTGTTCGCGGTCCGCGAAGCCGAAGCCGACGCGTTCTTCGCGACGGTGCTGCCGCCGAAGGAGCGCCCGGAGGAGCGACGCGTCGCGCGCCAGGCGTACGCGGGCTTGCTGTGGAGCAAGCAGTTCTATCACTACGTCGTCGCGGACTGGCTGGCCGGCGATCCGGCGCAGCCGCGACCGCCGAAGGAACGCTCCGCGGGCCGCAACGCGGATTGGCCGCACCTGTTCAACCGCGACGTCATCTCGATGCCCGACAAGTGGGAGTACCCGTGGTATGCGGCGTGGGACCTCGCGTTCCACACGATCCCGTTCGCGCGCATCGACCCGGCCTTCGCGAAGGACCAGCTGCTGCTGTTCCTGCGCGAGTGGTACATGCACCCGAACGGGCAGATCCCCGCGTACGAGTGGAACTTCTCCGACGTCAACCCGCCGGTCCACGCGTGGGCCGCATGGCGCGTCTACAAGATGACGGGGAAGCGCGGCGCGCGCGATCGCGCGTTCCTGGCCCGCGTGTTCCAGAAGCTGCTGATCAACTTCACGTGGTGGGTCAATCGCAAGGACCTGCACGGCAAGCACGTGTTCGCCGGCGGCTTCCTCGGTCTCGACAACATCGGCGTGTTCGACCGCAGCAAACCGCTGCCGAAGGGCGGCCACCTCGAACAAGCCGACGGCACGGCCTGGATGGCGTTCTACTGCCTGACGATGCTGGCGATCGCGCTCGAGCTCGCGCAGGACGATCCGGCCGCCGAGGACATGGCGTCGAAGTTCTTCGAACACTTCGTCGCGATCGTCGACGCGATGAACACGCTGAACGGCAGCGGGCTGTGGGATCCGGCCGACGGGTTCTACTACGACTTGATGCACTGCGACGGGCACGCGACGCCGATCCGCGTGCGCTCGATGGTCGGCCTCATCCCGTTGTTCGCCGCCGAAGTGCTCGACGAGGACCACATCGCGAACCTGCACGGGTTCAAGAAGCGCATGGCGTGGTTCCTGAAGCACCGCTCGGACCTCGCGCGCCACATCGCGTTCGCCGAGACCGACGAGCGCAGTTCCGGCCGCCGGCGCTTGCTCGCCGTCGTGCCGCGCTCGCGGCTCGAGCGCATGCTGAAGTACCTGCTCGACGAGAACGAGTTCCTGTCGCCGTACGGCGTGCGGTCGCTGTCGAAGATCCACGCGACGAAACCGTTCGTGCTCGACGTCGACGGCGAACAGCACCGCGTCGACTACCAACCGGGCGAATCGAACTCGGGGTTGTTCGGCGGCAACTCGAATTGGCGCGGACCGATCTGGTTCCCGCTGAACTACCTGCTGATCGAAGCGCTCGAGCGCCACCACCACTTCTACGGCGACGACCTGAAAGTCGAGTTCCCGACCGGATCCGGCCGCAAGGCGACGTTGCTCGAGGTCGCGCGCGAACTCGGCAAGCGTTTGACGCGACTGTTCCTGCCCGACGAACGCGGACGGCGGCCGTGCCACGCGAACGATCCGCGCTACGGACGCGGCGGCGACGCCGAAGACCTCGTGCTGTTCCACGAGTACTTCCACGGCGACACCGGCGAGGGCCTCGGCGCGAGCCACCAGACCGGCTGGACCGCACTGGTCGCGAAGCTGTTCGAGGATCGCGCGCAGGATCGCATGCACGATCACCCCGCCGTCCCGAAGGCCGATCCGCTCCGTTGAACCCGGGTCGGTGAACGTCCGGCGGGCATCGCACGGCGCTGCAATTTCTACAGACGCGCCTCGACCGGCCGGCGTCGCCGGATCCGCCGGCGCTGGGATCGACGCATCCCTGGCCCGATGCGGACGTTGAACGACGGGCCCGTACGGCACGCGAATCGCTGCCCGCTCCGTCGACCGCGGCGAGTCGCTCGTCTCGTCACATCGATCGGGACGGCGCCGCCGCAACGAAGGAGAACTCCCATGCGTAACCACAAGGCGAATCGAGATCGCGTGCTGGACCCGAAGGAGCACTTCGTCGGCGCGGCGTCCGCGGCCCGCGAGAACGTGCTCGAGATGCGCGACGCGGCGAAGGACCTCGCGCGCAGCCAGCTCCAGCGGCTGTCGGCCGAGGTCGCGTCGTTGCGCGATCGCGTCGTCGCGAACGTCGAAGAGCGACCGGTCAAGTCGGTGCTGTTCGCGCTCGGCGCCGGCTTGTTGCTCGGCGTGTTCATCGGAAGGCGCTGAGGACGCGGTGATCGCGTCCCCATACGAAAAGTCCCATGAACGAGCCGAACACGAGCGGGAACGACGCGCACTCGTTCCGAACCGACGGTGACAGCGCGGTGTACGAGCACCTGCAGGCGCTCGAGCGGGACATCGCGACGGCGATCCGCGAAGCCGCGGTCCTCGCGTCCCTCCACGTCGACCGCACTCGCGTGTGGGCGCGGGAGTCCGCGTGGTCCGTCGGCATGGTCGCCGTCGCGGGTCTCGCGATCTTGGTGCTGCTCGTGCTGGCGATCATGCACGCGCTGAACGGGCTGTGCGGCGCGTTCGCCGCGCTGTTCGGTCACGCGTGGGCGGGATCGCTCGGCGGAGGGTTCGTCGGCCTCGCCGTGGCGATGTACGCGCTGCGCCGCATGCGCCGCACCATGGCCGATTCCAACCTGCGGCGCTTGCGCGAGAAGTACGACGGGTCGATTCCGACGGCGAAGGGCTGACGATCCATGTCCCGTGCCGAACTCGAATTCCTCGACCACCTCATCGCGACGACGAAGCAGCGTCTGCGCGCGGCCGCCAGCGACGGCGCCGGCGTCGCGCGCACGGCGCTGGATCCGTCGCCGCTGATCCGGGCCCATCCGGAGGCGGCGGTGGTCTCGTCGTTCGTGCTGGCGTGCTTCGCCGGTCG
>JAEUIB010000625.1 GCA_016795255.1 Planctomycetota bacterium | reverse complement strand
ACGACGACGCGCGTCAGCGTGACGTCGACCGGTGCGCAGGCCAACGGCGCGAGCGGTTCGCCGGGGATCTCGGCCGATGGACGTTTCGTCGTGTTCGAGAGCACGGCGACGAATCTGGTCGCGTCGGACACGAACTTCGTCGCGGACGTGTTCGTGCACGATCGAGCCACGGCGACGACGTCCCGGGTCAGCGTGTCGAGCACAGGCGCTCAAGGCGACGGTGGCGGTACGTCTCCGGCCATCTCCGCCGATGGCGAGTGGATCGCGTTCGTCAGCGTGTCGTCGACGCTCGTCCCGCTCGCGAACAACTTCGTACCGCACGTGTTCTTGCGCCACCGACCGACCGGGACCACGACGCTCGTCAGCGTGTCCTCGACCGGTGGACTCGAGAACGGGAGCAGCGACGGACCCACGCTGTCGGCGGACGGCCGCTTCATCGCGTTCAACAGCAACTCGGGAAACCTCGTCGGCGCGTCCGGAGTCCAGTTCAAACAGGTCTTCGTGCGCGATCGGATCCTCGGGACGACGACGCTCGCGAGTCCCGCGATCGGTGGCGGATTCGGCAACGACGCGAGCGATGCGGCGTCGATCTCCGCGAACGGTCGCGTCGTCGCGTTCCACAGCAACGCCAACGATCTGGTCGTGGGCGACACGAACTTCCTGACCGACGTCTTCGTGCGCGACCTCGACAGCGGTGTCACGGAGCGCGTGAATCTGTCGTCGCTCGGCGCGGTGGCGAACGCGGGATGCAACGTCTCGGGCCAACCGACCGCGGTGTCGGCGGACGGCCGCTACGTCGTGTTCGTGAGCTGGGCGAACAACCTCGTGCCCGGAGTTTCGGGTTGGCAATCGGTGTACGTCCGCGATCGCGCGACCGGCACCACGACGTCCGCGAGTTGGGCCACGCCCACGGGGCTCGCGAACAACGCGACGCAATTGCCGATGATTTCGTCGGACGGTCGCTTCGTGCTGTTCCAGTCGATGGCGAGCAACTTGGTCGCCGGCGACACCAACGCAACGCTCGACGTGTTCGTGCGCGGTCCGTTGCCGTCGCCGTGGACGAATCTCGGCAGCGGACTCGCGGGAGTCACCGGCGTGCCGAACTTGATCGGCGCGGGGACGCTGGTCGCCGGGTCGCCCGGGAGTTTGCTGTTGAACAGCGCGCGGCCGTCGACGGCGACCGTGCTGTTCGTGTCGTTGACGAGTGCTCCCACTCCGCTGCAGTGCGGAACGTTGGTGCCGTTCCCGTTCGCTCTGGCTCTCTCGTTGCCGACCGACACGACCGGATCGCTGCATCTGCCCTGGGGCGCATGGCCGGCCGGGGTGTCGGGGCTCGGCTTCTACTTCCAGTCGGTGATTCCGGACCCGGCGGCGGCGTGCGGTGCCGCGTTCAGCAACGCGCTGCGAGGTGATGCGCCTTGAGTCCACCGTGACGAAGAGCGCAGTCGACACGGCGCGCGAACGGGATCGGAATCGGCTGGAGCAGGAGGTCCGACCGCGATGCTGGGTGGGGCGGACGACCTCCGACCCGTTCGAGTCCGACAGCGCGTCGGGTAGCTTCCGCGCCGCTCTCTCTCGTGCGTCTGTCGGTTCCAAGAACGGAGATCGTCCATGCGTCGTGTCTTGATCGGGTGTGGTGTCCTCGTCGGCTTCGGAGCGATCGCCCACGCCGGCGACATGAAAGCCGTCGTGAAAGCGGGAACGTTGACGATCACGGATTCGTCGGGAGACGACCTGCTGGCCGTGGATCAGGCCGGGATCATGGACCCGACGACGTTTCGGCTGACTTCGGGACCCGGCACCACGGTCAACGGGTCGGCGCTGGCGCAGACGTTCGCCGGAGTGACGAAGGACATTCGCTTCGTCCACACCGGCGGGACCGACGAGGACGTGATCTCGACGCTGACGGTGCCGCGGGACTTGATCGTGCAGGCCGGGGCGCTCGATGGGTTCGATCTCACGTTCGTCGGCGCAGTCGTCGACCGGGATCTGAAGATCGACAGCAAGGCGGACGTGCTTGGGATCGACACGACCATGGGCGGCGGCTCGATCGTAAAGCGCGACGTGAAGATCTCGACGTCCGCGTCGGTCGGAACGATCGCGAACCTTGCTCCCCTCTTCGTCGTGCGCAACCTGTCGTGGAAAGGTGGGGCGCTCCCCGATCTGATCGAACTCGGGAACAGCACCCACGTCGGAGGGACCGTCAGTCTCGATCTGGGCGGCGGCTCGGACCAAGTGCTGCAGGACGACACGGTCCACATCGGGGGAACGATGAAGATCAAGGGGAAGACCGGAATGAAGCAGGTCACGCTGTCGGGCAGCTATCACGACGACGTCGTCTGCGATTTCGGCGCCAGCGACAGCGTCACCGCGACGGTCGATGCGGTCGCGATCAGCGGCATGCTGAACCTCAGGTTGGGGAGCGGGGCGATTCACGCCGCGACGATCTCGTCGACGTCGATCGGCGAAGGAGTCGACGTCCAGTCGAAGGGCGATCTCGACTCCATCGTGCTCAGCGGTGCTTCGGTCGGCGGCGATGCGAGGTTCAAGCTGGGTCCGGGATCGAATGCGGTCTCCGTCTCGTCCCTCAGTCAAATCGGCGGCGACTTGCTGTACTTCGGCTCCGCCGCGAGCGACGACGTGTCGCTCACGCAATCGACGGCGTACGGCGACGTGGTGTGTCAGCTCGGTCCTGCGCCTGCGGGATTGGAC
>JAEUIB010000486.1 GCA_016795255.1 Planctomycetota bacterium | reverse complement strand
GCCAAGCCGCTGCTGCTATGGATCAACGACGGCCTGATGGCCGTGTTCTTCGTGCTGGTCGGGCTCGAGATCAAACGCGAGGTCCTGCTCGGCGATCTGCGGACGCTGGATCGCGCCGCGCTGCCGGCGCTCGCCGCGATCGGCGGCATGGCCCTGCCGTGCGCGCTGTTCCTGTTCGTCGCGCGCGGCGATCCCGCGATCCAGCGCGGGTTCGCGATCCCGGCCGCGACCGACATCGCGTTCTCGCTCGGCATCCTCGCGATGCTCGGCGACCGCGTGCCGCGCGAACTGAAGGTGTTCCTCACGGCGTTCGCGATCCTCGACGACCTCGGCGCGATCGTGCTGATCGCGACGGTCTACACCGCCGAGTTGTCCCGCGTGTCGCTCGGCTGCGCGGCGCTGTTCGCGCTGGCGCTGTTCGTGATGCAGCGCAAGGGCGTGAAGTGGATCGCGCCCTACGTCGTGCTCGGCATCGCGATGTGGATCTGCGTGCTGAAGTCGGGCGTGCACGCGACGCTGGCCGGAGTCGTGTTCGCGTGCATGCTGCCCTTGCGCGTGCCGGAGGGCGTCGAGCGTTCGCTCGCGCATCGAGCCGAACACGCGCTCGAACCGTGGGTGAAGTACGCGATCCTGCCGCTGTTCGCGTTCGCGAACGCCGGGCTCGCTCTCGACGGGATCGACGCAGCCGCGCTGATGCAGCCGCTCGTGCTCGGGATCGCGCTCGGCCTGTTCGTCGGCAAGGCCATCGGGTTGTTCGTGCCGGTGTGGATCGCCGGTCACACGCGGCTGATCCACCGTCCGGAGGGGATCGGGCTCGGTGCGTGGTTCGGCGCCTGCCTGCTCGGCGGCGTGGGCTTCACGATGAGCCTGTTCATCGGCGGGCTCGCGTTCGAAGAGCCGGAACGCCTCCGGGACGTCCGGCTCGGCGTCCTCGTCGGTTCGGCGGCGTCGGCGCTCGTCGGGATCCTCGTGCTGCGCGCCGTCACTCCCCGGCCTGGAGGATCTGGAACGACACCGACGACGCATGCGCCTTCGAGCGATGCACACGGTGGGTCGCGGGGATGAAGTCCTCCGCCTTCGCGTTCCAGATGTTGTCGACCCAAGATTGCGGATTGCGGTCGATCAGCGGCAACCACGTGCTCTGCACCTGGATCTGGATGCGGTGGCCGCGCTTGAACGTGTGGCAGACGTCCTGCAGCGGCACGGCGACGCGCGCGACCTCGCCGGGCACGAACGGCTTCGGCTTCGCGTAGCTCTCGCGGAAGCGGCCGCGGAACGTCTCGCTGCGCACGAGCATGTGGTAGTTGCTCCAGCGTGCGTCGTCGGACAGTGCCGCGCGTTCGGCTTCGATCTCGCCGGGGAACACGTCGACCAATTTGACGATCCAGTCGGCGTCCTGCCCGGTCGTCGATACCGCGAGGTCGGCGAGCAACGGGCCGAGGATCGTCACGTCCTCGTCGAGCACCGGAGTCGACCACGTCAGCACGTCGGGCCGGCGCGCGGCGAAGCGCTGGTCGGCCGTCATGTACTCGGGCGGCATGCCGATCGACACTTCTTCGCTGACCGGCACCGGTTTGTTCGGGTCGGACACGAACGAATCCGCGGCGTCCGCGTCGGCCGGTGGCTGCACCCCGAGCATCGCGTTCGCGGACAGGAAGAACGAGCGCTGCGCCGTCGATTCCGGCGGCCACGAGGTGAACGTGCGCCACGCGTTCGTGCCGGTGTCGAACACGGTCGCCTCGGGGAGTTCGAGCGAACCGTCGCCGCGCAGATGCGACTCGAAGAACGGCAGCTCGAGCGTCTCGCGGTAATGGACGGACGTCGGTGCGCCGAACGCCGCGTGACCGAGACGATCCCCGTCACCGCGGGCCCAGCCGCCGTGCCGCCACGGTCCCATGACGAGCACGTTGTCGATGCCGGGGTTCTCGCGCTCGACGACGCGGTAGATCTGCAGCGGCCCGTAGAGGTCCTCGGCGTCGAACCAGCCGCCGACCGTCATCACCGCCGGAGCGACGCGCCGCAGATGGGGGAGCAGGTTGCGCTCGGCCCAGAAGTCGTCGTAGTTCGGGTGCTCGGCCAGATCGCGCCAGAACGCGACGTTGCCGCGCATGTACAGCTCTTCCGCGCGCGACAGCGGGCCGAGATCGAGGAAGAACTGGTACCCGTCCTTCGTGTGGTGGTCGAACTTCGGGCCGCGCTCGGTGGTCGGCTCGGGCCGCGGCTGGCCGAACGAGACCAGGAAGTTGAACGCGTGCGCGATGAAGAACGCGCCGTGGTGGTGGAAGTCGTCGAACCACCAATCCGCGATCGGCGCTTGCGGGGAGACTGCCTTCAGCGCCGGATGCGCGTCGATCATGCCGGCGGCGGCATAGAAGCCGGGATACGAGATGCCCCACATGCCGACCCGGCCGTTGTGGTTCGGCACGTTCTTCAGCAGCCACTCGATCGTGTCGTAGGTGTCGCTGCTTTCGTCGATGACCGACCGATCGGCCTTGTTCGGCCGATGCGGCGTCATGTTGACGAACGTGCCCTCCGACATGCAGCGACCGCGCACGTCCTGGTGCACGAACACGTAGTGCTTGTCGGAGAACAGCTTGCTCGGCCCGAGCGTGGTCTTGAACTCCTCGGCGCCGTACGGACCGACGCCGTACGGAGTGCGGTTCATCAGGATCGGCGCGGGAGTGCTCGTGTCCTTCGGTTCGTAGATGACCGTGAACAGGCGCACGCCGTCGCGCATCGGCACGAGTTCCTCGCGCTTCGTGAAATGCGCGCGCACGTCGAACTCGTCCTCGACGCGCGCGAAGGAAGGCGCGACGAACGCGAACGTCGCGACGACGACCGCGCCGCAGCGCACGGTGCTACGCCGCACGAAACCACGCGAACCACGCAATCCACGCATGGATGCCTCCCGGGCGAACCGCCCGCCGATCAACGGCGCGGAGCGAGCAGATGTTTGAGGGCGGTCTTCGGCTTCAGCAGGTCTTGCAGCGTGACGCCGTCGAGCGTCTCCATGAAGCGCTCGAGGCCGGTCGCCAGCGTGTCCATCAACCGGCACGCCGGAGTGATCGCGCAGCGGTTCTGGCGCGGGTCGAAGCACTCGAGCAGCACGAACCCGGACTCGGTCGCGCGGACGACGTCGCCGACGCGGATGTCCTTCGGCTCGCGCGCGAGGCGGATGCCGCCCTTGCGACCGCGCACGTTCTCGAGGAAGCCGAGTCGCCCGAGCTGGTGGACGACCTTCACGATGTGGTTGCGCGAGATGCGGTAGGCCTCGCTCACTTCCTGGATCGACACGAGGCGTTCACGATGGACGCCGACGAAGATCAGGACGCGGAGCGAGTAGTCCGTGAAACGCGTGAGGTTCATGCGTCGGGCGAGACGACGTCAGGACAACGCACCGATGGCGGCGATCGCGTCGGCGAGCTCGCCATCGGTCAGGCCGCTGTTGTCCTTCAGCGCCTGCACGAATCCTTCCTTGGGTGTGGCGGAATCGGGAGCGTCCAACGCCGCGCGAACGCAGCGCGGGTGGACGTTGATCGGGCCGGAACGGGTCTGGTTGTAGAACTCGACGTTCCGCAGCACGATGACCCGCCACTCGCCTTCGCCGATTCCCTGATCGCAGACGCGGCACTTCGAACGGCCGGTCTTCGCGCGCTCGACGTACGGCGCTTCCTTCTTCTCCGCCTTCTTCTTCTCCTCGACCTCGAGGTTCGCCTTCAGCTCGTCGAGCGGCGGGAGTTCGGGATCGAGCGGCTTCGGCGCATCGGCATAGGCCGTCACGACGTCGTCGAAGCGGCGCCGCGCCG
>JAEUIB010000577.1 GCA_016795255.1 Planctomycetota bacterium | reverse complement strand
AACGCCCACCCGATCTTCGCGAACTGCAACGGCGCGAGCGCCGCATCGACCTTCGCGGCATGCGTGACGCCGAGCGGAAGTCCGCACTCCGAACAGGTCCCCTCCGTCGCCCCCCGGAGCGGGTAGCGACACCCGACGCATGTCGTGCCCACGACCTCGCGACCACGCTGATCGTTCGATGCATCGCTCATGTGGGAATCGTAACCACGGGCTGCTCATGCGCTCAGGGGTGCGAGAGGCGCTCCGCCGTCCTCAGAAAGACCACGGCCATGGCCAGCGCGTTCGCGGCGAGGAGAACGATCACAGCGATGAAGGGAGCAAATCCCACCGCTCCACCAATCGCCATCGCCACGAACACGGAAAGGCTGAGCACAAGCACGATGAACAGGATCGGGCCGACAATCGACGCGATGGAAAGCAAACGCGTCGTCGACGCGAACGTCGGCATCATCGGGGCCACCATGCGATGGACGGACGCGAATCCAGCCCCCATCGCGATGAAGTGGAGGAGGACCGCACCGAGGAAGAAGAATGGACCGAAGTCGTTCGGACCGTTCGTGCCGAACACGACCACAAGCCCTGTGCCGAACAACCCAATGGCCAGAACGAACACGACGACCGCTCCCCTCGCCCACATCGTGCCGCCGCGCTTCATCTTCAGGACGCCATGCACGACGGCGGCCCAGCCAGCAGTGACCAGAATGGCGCCCAAGCCGGCCAAGAGCATCGCCGCCGCTCCGAGGACGATCGAGAGCGCGAGCCCGAATCCGCCCAAGAGGATGCCGATTGCCGAAATCCGCAGACCACGCGAGATGATCGCGGCGGCGCCGACGTCGCGTGCTTCACCGACGACCTGCGTGCCAAAGAAGCCGTCGACCAAGCGTCGCGTCTCGGCGATCGGCATGCCGCACTCGGGACAGTTGCCGCTCTCTGGCAACGCCGTCAGCTCATAGTGGCAGGCGATGCAGGCGAGCGCGTCGTGCTTGGGGATGACAGGCGACTCGTTCGTCATCCGGTCGTCTCCGGTTGAGGCGCGCACGCCTCCCATGGTCGTCGCACTCGCCGCATCAACAGGCAGATGCCGACGAGCGCTGGGATCTCCCACAGGTGTCGCCCCACCACGGGCAGCCACGGCGCCCACTGATCAACACCCAGCAACACGCGACGCAACTCTTCGGCGTGGAACGCAAACCAGCTCGAGCCGCCCCAACGAAAGCGAGCGAGCGCGACGACGACGAGAGGCCCGAACGCGACCAGCGTCGCCATCGCAAGAGCCACCACACTCCGCGCGGACGCACGATTCGCCAGGACGACGAGAAGGACCGCGATGCCCACCCCGACCAACGACTGCGCCGCGACGCCGAGCGCAGCGAGCGAAGTGAGCGGCATGACGCCGCGAATGGTGAACGCGGGGCGCGAGGTCATGTCGATCCACCCGACGACGATGTCGACCGTGAGAGCGAGAAGGAGGGTCAGCGCCAGCGCGCGAACAGCATGGGCACGGAGGAGTTGCAGAAAGGCCAGCGCGAGCATCGCGTGCAGCCCGAGTCGGATCGCTGAACCGCCGCCGCCGAGTGCGTGCCAGCCGACCAGCGGATAGGTGGACTCGACCGCTTGGGCGATGCAGAGGAGCATCGAACCGGCGAGGCTGAGAAGGAGCAGGACGCTCGCCCCGCGCACGCACCGCCTCCACGCCGGCGAGGCGATCGTCAGCGGCTCGGTGAGGTGAAGCTCGACATTCGCAGCCGATGGCAAGCCGCACTCGGGACAGGCCGTCGCCTCCACCGCCTGGCCCGCCAGCGGATGCCCGCAGCGCACGCAGCGGGCGTTCGCACGCTCCTTTTCGCGGAACGGCCACGTCGGTCGCATGCGGCGAAGAGCGCCGGCGAGGCTCAACCCCGTTCGCGCCACCGCGATGGTCGTCGCGACGCCCGCCGCCCACTCCGCCCACATGAGCCATCCGAGCCCTCGGGCCGGTGTCCTCATCGAGAGTTGGACAACGAGCAGAACCAGATGGACGACGAGAAGCGCTTGCGAGAAGCGCGCTGCCACGACCAACCGGCGCGGCGCCGCGACGATCGCGCCGGTGCGGACGATTGCCTCCACCACCACGAACTGCGCTGCCAGCCAGAGGAGTTCGATCAGCCACATCCAACCCCACAACCACGATCCCACGATGGCGAACGCGGTGGGCGACCCTGCGACGAAGCTCCCCGCGAACTCGACCGCGCCGTTTGCGATGATCAGCAGTGCCGCGATCGACCACGCCCGCGCTCGGTGAACGCGGAGCGCTCGGTCTCCGAGGAGCGCGACGAGCACCCAGAGCCCGCCCACGATCCAAAGGTGGTGGTTGAGGAGGTCACCCGCGCACCAGGCCAGCGCCAGCACAAGCTGGGCGACACGATCGGCGGTGCCTTCTCTCGGGAACAGCGTCGCGAGTATCGCAGTGCCCAAGATCGAGCCGACGAGGCAGACCGCCGCCAGCAGCGTCAGCATGATGATGCCGTACCCCGACCACGTCAGCACTCGTTGCAATCGGCGAAAACG
>JAEUIB010000570.1 GCA_016795255.1 Planctomycetota bacterium | reverse complement strand
AAGCCGACGCGCGAGCAGGTGCTCGAGATCCAGAAGTCCGCGCTGATCGTCGTCAACGGCGCCGGCTTCGAGAAGTGGGTCGACCACGCGAACCTGCCGCTGTCGAAGACCGTGTACTCGAGCTTCGGTTTCCGCGACGAGTTCATCGTCCTCGAGCACGCGGTCACGCACAGCCACGGCGGCGAAGGCGAACACTCGCACGAAGGCATCGACGGCCACACGTGGGTCGATCCGAAGAACGCGTCGCGCCAGGCCGAAGCGATCGCGAAGGGATTGACGCGCATCCTGCCCGACCACGCCGACGCGATCGCGAAGCGCCTCGACGCGCTGAAGACCGACTTCGCGGCACTCGAAGAGGAGTTCCGCGCGCTCGGCAAACTGCCCGAAGGCACGCACCTCTACGCGTCGCACCCGGCCTACAACTACCTCGCGCGCCGCTGCGGCTGGCCGATCGTCAGCCTCGACTTCGATCCGGAGGAGATGCCCAGCGACGATGCGCTCACGGCGCTGAGGGAATCGCTGAAGACGAAGCCGGCGACGCACCTGCTGTGGGAGAGCGAACCGAAACCCGAGATCGCCGCGCGCCTCGAAAAGGAATGCGGACTGAAGAGCGTGACGGTCTCGCCCTGTGAATCGCTGCCGGCCGACCGCCGCGCGAAGGGCGAGGACTACCTCAGCGTGATGCGGGCGAACGTGCAGGCGTTGAAGGTGGCGTTCCCAGGGACGTGAGGTGGGGGGGACGACTGCTTCGCGCGCTGCGTGATGACGTCGCTCACTTCGCCGGCAGGACGATCTCGCTCGTCGCGGAGGACACTTCGAATCGGGACTCCCGCACGCCCGGAGGCCAGCCGTAGCGCACGCGAGCCAGGTACGGACCATCGGCCAACGGCATCGACAGGTTCGCCCAGGCCGCGGCGTCGGCCGACACGCTCCATTGCGCATGCGAGACGATGCCGCCGTGTCGATTGACGATCTGCAGGTTCACGATCTGCTGTTCCGCGGCGACGAAGTGGAGCGGGCCCACGCGAAAGTCGATCCGTCGGCTCGGGCTCAATGCGAACTCTCCGCGTTCGGTAGCCAGCCCTGCATGCGACTCGGACCAGCCGTCGCCGACGTCGCTCGCGAGCGCCATCCATCCGCTCGGGGCATTCTCGAGCCACAGCGATGCGTCTCCCGGAGTCACGCGCAGCGTCCCGAACGTCGAGCCCAATCCGCAACCCTCTCGCGTCGTGAACGTGACGCGGATCGCCTGCCCGTCCTGCGCCCCTCCCGCTTTCGAAACGGGAATCCGCACGGACCGAACGTCGTCGAGAGCCCAAGCGACGTCCGTGGTAAGGCCCTCGGAGACATCCGCTGTTCGGGCTCCGATCGCTCGGGTTCCGACTGTAGCCACCAACTGGTATCGGCCCGGTTTCAGCTCATCCACGACCAGCGTCGTCGATCCACCTTCGGCGATCGCCTTGGCCACCGTGTCCGAGTCGTTGTCGCTGAAGTACGCCTCGCCGAGGACCCGGATGTGAACGGCTTCCATGCGCAAGGGGTCGCTTCGCGACAGGGTGATTCGCAGTGCGCCCAGCGAGGGAACTGCAGCGGGATCGACGACGATGCGCAGCGGTTGTGATGTGGCGACCTCGAGGTTCTCGATCGGGACTTCGGCGAGCAACCGCGCGCCGAACAACAGCAACACGGAGCCTTCGAAGTCCGATCGCACTGGAATCACGAAGGACGCATCCGACGCGTTCACGTGTGCCCGCTTCGAGTCGGCGGCCTGGTAGCAAGGTGCGCGAGCCGCAACCAGGTTCGGTGCGGGGCCGGAGTCTTCGACCTCGGGAAAGAGCTGCTTCAGGACGCGCCGCGGAAGCGGATCTCCCGAAGGAGTGATCAGCATCCCGCGAATCAGTCGCGATCCGGGCATGGTCAACCACAGGTCGACGTGGACTTCCCTCTCACCGGTCAATGGAGCGGAAGCCATCGCTTCGGCGAACGGTTCCGATCGGCAGCGCACGAGTGCGTCCCACCCGGCACCGGGTACGTCCACGGACAGCGTCGCGATTCCGTTCTCGTCCGAGATCCAGGGTCCGGGGAGCGAGATCGACTCGGCTGGCTCCCCCGTCGACTCACTGAGCCGTTGGAGTTCGACGGTGATGCTCGCGCCTCTGATCGGATGTCCCGACGCGGTTCTCGTACGCACGCGAATCGAGGTCGCGAACGAACTCGGTACGAGCGGCTGGCGCCCGACGCCCGGCGACGCGGCGGCCTCGATCCTCGGCGCACTCGCATCCGTGGGGACTGCGTGGGCGGCTGGAGCATCCGGTCGCCCGTGATCCGCCACGAACCCATAGACGAGGAACGCGACGACCAGGACGACGATGCCCAGGGAACGGAATCCCCAAGAAGGTCGCGATGGGGCATCGTCGCTCGTCATCGGGGATCCCGTCGTCGGTGAATCGACCGCTGCGCGCCATGGATTGACTGGCGCGTACGGTACTCGCCGTCCAACGCGCTGCAGATCGTCGCGCAACCGTAGCCCGAGCGCCCGACGGGTCGCCTCCCCGACCTGCGGCGAAATCGCACGGAACGCCCGCGCCGGGCGTCTCTAAGCTGGCGGCCGCCTTGCCCGCTGGGCTGGTCCTAGAAACCCTCACGAAGGAATCGTCCATGAAGCTCGTCAAGATCTTGAGCGTGTTGATGGTGCTCGGTGCGTTCGTCGGTTGCGGTGAGAAGACGAACGAGGAGAAGGCCAAGGACGCGATCGACAACGCGGCCGACAAGGCCAAGGACGCGGCGGACAAGACCGCCGACGCGGCCAAGGACCTGCTCGGCGGCGACAAGAAGTAAGTCGAGCGTTCGGAACGCGGTGCTCCCGTCCGCGGGGGCGCCGCGTTCGCGTCTTCCCACCCGTCCTCGGTCCCCGGAGCTCCCCATGTTCGTCGCCGCTTCGCGCTGCCTCGCGTTGTCCGCCGTCGCGTTCGCACTCGGTTCGTGCGCGCAACTGCAGGACCTGCTCGCGCAACTGCCGAAGCCGACCGCGAACGTCGTCGGCGTGAACTTCCAGGACCTGTCGACCGAAGCGCTGACGCTCGGGTTCGACGTCGACGTGCAGAACCCGTTTTCGGCGGCGTTGCCGCTCGGCAAGCTCGACTTCTCGCTGGCGAGCGCGGACACGCCGTTCGTCACCGGCCTCGTCGACGCCGCGCAGTCGATCCCGGCGAAGAGCAACGGCCTCGTGAAGCTGCCGGTCACGATCAAGTTCAAGGAACTGCTGGGCACGCTGCAGCACGTGAAGCCCGGGCAAGTCGTCCCGTACGTCGCGAAGTTCAACCTCGGCGTCGACGCGCCGGGCGTCGGGCCGATGAACCTCCCGCTCGAGAAGTCCGGCTCCGTGCCGGTGCCGACGGTGCCGAACGTCGAGTTGGCCGGCATGAAGATCGGCCAGCTCAGCCTGAAGAAGGCGTCGTGCGAGCTGGCGTTCAAGGTCACGAACACGAACGAGTTCCCGTTCGACCTGAAGAACCTCGGCTACGACCTGAAGCTGTCGGGCGCGCAGATCGCGAAGGCGTCCGTGCTGTCGACGCAGGCGTTCGAACCGAACCAGGCCCAAGAGATCCGCATCCCGCTCGAGTTCGCGCCGTCGGACCTCGGGCTCGCGGTGTTCAACATCCTGAAGGGCGACGCGAGCGACTACAAGATCGCCGGTCTGCTCGACCTCGACACGCCGTTCGGCAAGCTGCAGACGCCGTATCAGCGCGAGGGCAAGGCCGCGTTCTGGCGCTGATGCACCCGACGCGGACCCGCGGGCGTCGGCTCACCGCCGTGCCCGGGGAGCGAGCGCGGCGTGT
>JAEUIB010000566.1 GCA_016795255.1 Planctomycetota bacterium | reverse complement strand
CGTGGAACGCGCGGCGCAGCGTCTCCCCGATCAGGTGCAGCTCTTCGCCACTGCCCGCGCGCAGCGCTTTCAGATCGAAGCCCTCGAGCTGCCGCAGCGCCGACACCAGCACGAAGCCGCCCGACGTCGGCGGCGGCCCGGCGAGGATCACGTGGTCGCGGTACGACGCGCCGAGCGGTTCGCGCTCGCGGGCCTCGTAGCGGTCGAAGTCGTCGAGCGTCAGCAGACCACCCCGCGCCTGCGCGTCCGCGCAGATGCGCTCGGCGATCGCTCCGCGATAGAACGCGTCGGGTCCTTCGTCGGCGATGCGCCGCAACGACTCCGCGAGATCCGTCTGCACGAGCCGCATTCCCGCGCGCCGATGCGTGCCGTCGTCGAGCAGGAAGATCCGCCGCGCTTCCGGATCGAGCGCGAGTTCGGCCTGCTCGGCCTCGATCGACGCCGCCAGCGCATCGCTGATCGGGATGCCGTCGCGTGCGAGCTCGTAAGCGGGTTCGACGAGCTCTGCCCAATCGAGCGCACCGAACCGCTCGTGCGCCTTCGCGAGCCCGGCGACGGTGCCGGGCACGCCGACCGGCGTGTACCCGAGCCGCACGCGCACCGGATCGACGTTGCCGTCGGCGTCGAGGAACATCGTCGGCGTCGCCGCGGCCGGCGCGGTCTCGCGATAGTCGATGAACACCTTCTCGCCGTCGGCCATGCGCACGAGCATGAATCCGCCGCCGCCGAGGTTGCCGGCCTCGGGCCACGTCACGGCCAGCGCGAACGCCGTCGCGATCGCCGCGTCGACCGCGTTGCCGCCCTTCGCGAGGACGTCCGCGCCGACGCGCGACGCGATCACGTCGACGGAGACGACCGCGCCGCCCTCGGCGACGACGTCGCGCGCCGAGATCACGCGCACGGGCGGCGCGGACGAACACGCGAACAGGACGACGAGCACGCCGGAGGCGAAGAGCTTCATGCGCGCATCGTGGCGTGGCGCCGGGCGCGTTTCCAGAGAGGCGGCGCCGGCGAGGGCTCGCGCGTCCGGCGCCGCCTCGTTCGTCGCGATTCGAGTCGCGTCAACGCGTCCAGGCCCAGACGTTGACGAGATTCGAGATCTCTTCCACTCCGCCCAAGTCGACGAGGATCGGGTTCAGCGTGAGGTCCACTCCTCCCGCTTCGATCTCGTCGAGCAGCGCTGTGATCGCTTCGTCGTCTTCGGGAATCACGGCCTGCTGGAACGTGTTGCGGAACACGTCGGACGGCTGCAGCGTGGCCGTGAACGTGAACTCCGCGTTCGCGTCCAGCACGCCGATCGCCGTGACGAACTGCGGGATCTGCAGCAACTGTCCCGCGAAAGTCTGCAGCAGGAAGTCCGTCGAACGGAACACCACCACGGGCTTGCCGACGTCGATTCCCGGCCGACCACGAACGCGCGTCTCGACCTGATTGCCTTGCCACGTCGGCACCGTCGCAATGGCCGTATCGATCTTCAGTCCGCGCGGCGAGAAGTACGTCGGTCCGCCGACCTGACGCACGTCGAGCACGAGGTGGGTCGGAGCTGGTCCGACGGCCTCGATCTGGAAGTCGCGCACCTGCGTCGAGCCGGCCGTCACGCCGATCAGATCGGCGAGTTGCGTGTACGGCTCACCGCCTTCGCTGACGTCCCAGAACTCGGTGTAGAAAGGCGTGGGGTTCGCGCATCCGCCGTCCCGAGCCGTGCAGTTCGGGAATCCGGAGACGTACGTGACCGGATACGTCGCGAAGATCGTCGACGGCATGAACAGGTAACTCGGCATGTCGAACCAGTCGAGGTAGTAGCCGGGCACGTTGGTGTCCGTCGCTTGCCGATCGACACGCTCGACGTAGAGGTAGTACTTGCCAGGTGGCAGACCGCTGAGCCGGTGCTGCGCGATGCTGCTCGTGCTGCCGACCATGTAGGTCAACGTGGCGACGCGCGTGATGTCCGGGCATTCCGCGTTGATCGCGACGACCGAGGCTCCACGCACCTGGGTCGGTCCGAGGTAGACCGTGCCGGTGATCTCCCCCGTCGCCGAGGCGTAGGTCGCCGACGGATACTCGCGGCCGAGCGCGGCGACATCGTCGATCTCGAGCGTCGCCGCCGAGCGGCCGATGATGCCGCCGACCACCGTCGACCGCGCGTTCACGCCGATCGGTGTTCCGAACGCGCACGTCGCCGGGTCGATGAACTGCACCGTCGATTGGAACGACTGCGCCTGCGCGTACGGGAACATCGTCGGGAACAGCGAGTGCGACGGGCTCGCGGTCGAGTCGATCACCGAGTGGCCGAGACCAGCCGCGTGGCCGAACTCGTGGGTCATCGTGCCGACGATGTCCACGTATGCCCGCACCGGGGGGGTCCACGTCGCTCCCGGGAACGACGCGAACGTGAATCCCGCGAGACCCGGCGTCGCCGCGTTCACCTCGACGAACGAGTAGTCGCCGGAGCGCGCGTTGAAGAGCACGTCGAACGTGAAGAGCGTTCCCGCCGCGGCCGGGGACGGCGCGATCCCCGAGCTGTAGCGCACCGGAGTCACGGCGAGGACCGACGATCCACCGAACGGCGTGAAGTAGCCCGGATCGGAGAAGAACGACACGGTGTTGAAGCCGTCCGTGACCGACGTTCCCGGTTGATTCGGCCCGGGCATTCCCGTCGTGGTCACGATCGCCGGAGCCACCGACAGGAAGAACGTCGACGCTGCCGTTCCCTGTTGCGGATCCCCGCACGCGGACGGCGGCAGGCTGGCCTTGTTCCACACGGTCGACGCAACGACGAGACTCTCGAATCCCGGCGCCGTCGCGGCTGTCGGGCACCCGAACGAGCCTGGCATCACGCTCTCGCTCGTCCCCATCGAAATCGCGTGGACGCGCCACGGGATGCCGCCGACCGGGTACGACGACCAGCGCTCGTGGATCTCGGCCAGCACGTTTCCGATCGGGCCGCACTGCACGTAAGTGCGGCAGAACACTTCGATGTCACCGCCGCGCAGTTGCGAACCGACGGCCCACGACGATGCGGCGACGACGGCCAGAGCGACGACCCGTGCACGGTTCATCGCGCACCTCCCGCGGCGCGCTGCACGCGCATCGTGAACGCGTCGAGTCCCTCGTCGGTCAGCGCGCGCGGTCCCGACACGATCGGAACGCCCCTCGATCGGTCCACGCGCAGCGTGCCGTCGGCGAGTCCGACGATGCCGTACGTCCCGGCCTCCGTTCCGGCGTCGAGGAACAGCACGACCTCTTCACCGTCGACGAACGACGGAGCTCCGTCGACGATGCAGACGCGGCCGCCGATCCGCCCGCCACCCACGAGCACGCGGACCGTGCCGGCGACCTCACCGACGAGCGACTCCGTGATCCGCACCGTGACTTCGGTGCAGGGCAGTCCGTCGGTCCACTCGACGCAGCGCTGCGAGACGACCTGACCGAGCGCGATCGCGTCCGCGCTCGAAGCCATGTCGTCGAATGTCCGCGCGACGCCGCAGACGACGAAGCGCGTGACGTCGACGATGGGCTCGGGCTGCGCTGCCGCAGCCGCCGGATCCGACGCCGGCCGTTGCGCGAACACGAATCCCGCCGCCGAACAGACGAACGCCAGGACGACGCCGGTGGGCCACACCGCGCGCCGCCGTTTCGAAGAGTTCATGGACGTGCTCCTCCGCCTCGCTCCGGCAGATCGAGTCGCGAGGGACACCCCGCGACTCCGGATGGGCAGGCGCGCGGCAGCCGTGTCGACCGCATGCCCGCTGGCGGATCCGCTCGACCGTCGCGCATCGGGATGCGGCGCGACCCCCGGCGCCCAGCTCGCCGTGGCGTCCGCGAAGTCGTCTGGCGAACTTCGCGTGCGAATCGGCTCTCGTTCGAAGGTCTTCGAGGCCTCCGAGCGAAGCGACGTTCACTGTTTTTCTCAAGAGTTGCGGGGACGCCCGTCCGTGGATCGGGAACGTGGATCGACCGGTGTGATCCAGTTCGCGTCGGCGGTCTTCTCGTCAGTGGTCGCGTCGCGGCTCTTCGTCCTGTCGATCCCACTCCGGCCGCGCGTGGACGAACAGCGTGCGACGGCCGCGCTGGACGAACAGCGCGACGCGCTCGGCCCGGGCATCGGCCGCCGTCGACAATGCGTCACACAACGATCGCGCGTCCGCGACCGGCCGATCGTCGACGCGCAACACGATGTCGCCGACGAAGAGTCCGGCCGAACCGAGATGACCGGAGCGGCTGACCGCGGTCATGCGCGCACCCGTGGTGCTCTGCGGCAATCCGCAATCGGCGCGATCGCCGAACACGAGGTCGCGCGCGTGGACGCCGAATGCATCGCACGTCGCGCGTGGCGCGTCGTCGATCGGCATCGGCGCGCTTCCGAGTGTCGCCGTCAGCGTGAGGCGTCGATCGCCGCGCACGACGTCGAACGTGACCGTGTCGCCCGGACGCTTCGATCTCAAGTACGCCGGCAGTCGAACACCGTCGTCGCCGCGCGAAACCGTGAAGCTCTCGCCGTCGACTCCGACGACGAGATCACCGACCGCGAAGCCGGCCGCCGCGGCCGGCGTGTCCGGCCAAACGCGCGAGACGCGCGACGCGGAGCGATCGGGCTGCAGATCGAACCAAGCCGCCAACTCGCGGGGCAGCTCCTGGACGTCCATCCCGAGGAACGGCGCGACCTGCGGCTCGACCTGCGGCGTCGGCCCGACCTCGATCGCTTCGCGCACGACGCGCGCCGGCACGATGACGATCTCGCGTCCGCTCGGGTCCTCGCCGTGGACCGCCGCGAACACGTCGCGCTGCTTCGCGCCGGTGACCGGGTCGCGGACCGCGCCGGACGACGCGAGCGACATCCAACCGATGATGCCGACGACGCGACCGTCGAGCGTCGCGACGCAACTGCCCAAGTAGTCCGACGCCGCGAACGACGTCAGGCCGCACTTCGGATCGTCGAGGACGCCGGACACCATGAACGCATCGATGAACGGTGCGCGGCGGAAACTCGGCCCGGACAGTCGCACCGACGCGACGAAGTCACCGACCTGGATCGCATCGTCGGTCGCGAACTCGATCGGGCGGCCCGTGAACGCGGGGTCGTCGACCTTGCAGAACGCGACCGACGCGCCATGGGCCATGCCGAGCCAACGCGCTTCGAAGCGCGCGCCGCCGGCGACGTAGACCTCGACCGCCGTGACGCGCGGCGCGGCCGCGCCGTCGCCGTCGGCCATCGACGACGGAACCATCACCAGCCCATCCGCGCCGACGACCAAGCCGGAACCTTCGGACTCGACGTCGATCTCCGTCGTGGACGTCGAGTCGCGCCGCAGCGCGACGCGCACCTGGACGACCGACGGGGCCAGAGTCTCGTGGATGCGACGCAGCGCGTCGGCGTCCTTCTCGAAGTCTCGCGCGACGACCCCGTCGGCGGTGCCCACGCCCAGCAGAGCAACCGCGACGCACGCGATGCGGAGGTTCATTTGCCGACCTCCGCGAGCTCGAAGCCTTCGGTCTTCAGCGCGAGGATCAGCTCCTCCGTGCCGCGCCGGATGCGCAACGGCACGACCGGGACGCGGCGCGCGATCGCGGCCTCGACGACCGTGCGGAACTCCGTCGTCAGATCGGCGCTTGAGTCTCCGATCGACAGCAGCACGTCGTCGCGCTGCAGCTTCGGCGTCGTGCGCGCGAACAGGCCGCCGGGGCGGACGCCGGTCACGAGCACGCCGGTCGCTTCGTCGAGGAAGCGCTCGTAGCGCTCGTCCTTCGTCAGTGGTCGCAGCGTGATGCCGTATTCGGTGAACGTCTCGTCGTGGGCCGGCGGTGGATCGAGTTCGTCGGCCGTACACGTGCCGCGGATCGATCGGCCGTCGCGCAGGAGCTCGAACGCAACGGCGCGATCGATCGGCAGATCCGCGAGGGTCCGCCGCGCGCGCGGCAAGTCCTCGGGGACCAACGTGCGCAGTGGCACGCCGGC
>JAEUIB010000485.1 GCA_016795255.1 Planctomycetota bacterium | reverse complement strand
AGCAACCCCATCCGCGCGAGGTTCTCGAGTTGCGTCCGCAGCGCCTCCGAGTGCTCGGGGTACTCCTGGCAGACCGCGTCGATCGCCTTCGTGCCCTCTTTCTCCATGCGTTCGAGGCAGCGGACGACCAGCTCGGAGAGTTGGTCGCGCGACGCGGAGCGGGAGGTGCCTGCGGGGGTCGGTTCGTCCATGGGAGAGGGCAGCAGAGTAACGGGCGAGGAGGCGGCTCACGAGCCCCGGCATCGTCGAACGGCCGGAACGGCACGGAGGCGGGAACCGGGCCGGATTCGTCGCGGACTCGAGGACACGTCGGTTGCAACAGGCGGTCGGCGACGCCATCCTCGCGCCCCGTCCGCAGCTCCCGACCTCGGAGTCCCCATGCGCCTACGTCCGTTCTTGGCCGCGACCTGCGTCGTCGCGTCGTCCGCATGCACCGCGATCGAGACCGAGCGGCCGCTGCCCGACGAGGGCTACGACTTCTACACCGGGAGCGAGGAAGAACAGGGCGACGCGTACCTGCGGCAGGTCGAGTTCACGCACCCTGAAACCAAGACGACGGTCGTGCTGGTCCCGATGATCCACATCGCGGAGGCGCAGTACTACCGCGCGGTGCAAGCCGAGATGGACGCGGCCGACGTCGTGCTGCTCGAGGGCATCGGCGGCTCGTCGAGCCTCGGGCCGATGAAGCTGCTGACGACGTACTTGTTCGCGAACTATCCGCGCTGGGCGGCCCTGGGCGGCTTCGCGCAACAGGGCGAGGTCATCGTCGCGGGCAAGAACGCGCGCAGCGGCGACATGACGATCGAGGAGTTCAAGGACCAGATGCCGTGGTACACGCCGGCGGTCCAACTCGCGCTGTTCCCGTTCACGGTCGTCGGCCTCGAGACGATGAACGCGTTCAGCTACGTGTTCGAGACGCTGTCGTACCCGCTGTTCGCGCACGACGGGTACGAGGCCGGCTTCCGCCACGTGTTCATGTCGTCACTGACCGAACACGACAAGAAGAAGAAGGAGGAGGAGGAGGAGGAGAAGGAAGCCGAGGAATCCGCCGAGGCGACGAAGCCGACATCGACCCCCGAGTCGAAGCAGGAGAACGAAGGCGAGGAAGCGAAGGAAGACAAGGGCCCGGAGATCCTGTTGCCGGGTGTCCTCGAGGCGCGCAACGCCGAGTTGCTGAAGAGGGTCGACGAGGTCGCCGCGGAGCGCAACGGCCAACGCATCGTGTTGCCGTGGGGTGGCGCGCACATGCCGGGGGTCGAGAAGGGTTTGCTGGAGAAGGGCTACGAGCGCTCGGCGGCGAAGTGGCGGCTCGCGGTCAAGGTGAAGAAGCTGCACGACGACGTGACGCCCGAGGACGAGGACACGCCGTTCGACTTCTACGTCCCGTTCGCGATCCAAGTGCGGAAGCTCGACGCGGCGTGGTCGCTGTCGATGCTGTTCCATTCGATCACGTGGGAGCACGCACCGGACCACGACGACGCGTTCTCGCTGTTGTGGGACATGGCGTTCTCGTGGAGTCAGAACGCGCGCAAGGACGCGGTGAGTTGGCAACTCTTGCCGTCGCTCTTCGACCGCCCGCTGCTGTTCGCCTACGAGGGGGAGGGCGAGACCACGAGGCTGCGCTTCTTGTTGCTGGGCGACGTAGAGTTCTGAAACAGGCTCCAAGGAGCGAGCGGCATCCGCGCAAAGGCCCGGGTGCCAGCCCGGGTGGCGGCCCGGGTGGCGGCCCGGGTGGCGGCCCGGGTGG
>JAEUIB010000509.1 GCA_016795255.1 Planctomycetota bacterium | reverse complement strand
ATCGCCCGCGCGGCTCACGACGCGACGCTCGCCGTCTTCGAACCCACTTCGATCGGAACCGAGTCATGAACCCGACGTCCCCGTGGATCGCCGACAACCTCGCCCTGCTCGATCGTGCGCTCGCGTTCGTCGATGCGATCGACGACGACGGGTTCCGCATTCCCGATCCGTCGCTCGATCTCGCGGCGCCGGGCTCGCACTTACGCCACGTGCTCGACTTCGTCCGCTGCGTCGTCGACGGGATCCGCCTCGGACGCATCGACTACGATCTCCGGCCTCGTGACGAGCGGATCGAACGCGACCGCTCCTTCGCCCGCTTCGAGATCGGGACGCAGCGCCGGCGCCTCGCTGCGTTGGCGACGCTGCCTCCGACGCGGCGCGTGATGGTCCGCGCCGAGTGCGAGGGCGCGGACGGGCCGTGGAGCGAGTCGACGTTCCATCGGGAGTTGCTGTTCTTGCAGAGTCACACGGTCCATCACTTCGCGCTGATCGCGCTGCATGCGAAGCGGCTGCACCTCGACGTCGGGGACGACTTCGGCGTCGCTCCGTCGACGCTGCGGCATCGTCGCGCGATGGAGAGTGCTCGCGCATGTGCTCGGTGACGTGGACCCGCGACGCCGCGGGACTGCACGTGTTCATGAATCGCGACGAGCGCCGCACCCGCGCGCCCGAACGTCCGCCGCGCGTGTTCGTCCGCGATGGCGTTTCGCGGATCGCGCCGGAGGACGGGGAAGCCGGCGGCACGTGGATCGCCGTCAACGAACACGGCGTCGTCGTCGCGCTGGTCAACGGCTACCTGCGCGAGGACCTCGCGCGGACGGACGAACCCCGCAGTCGCGGTCTGCTCGTCCGCGACCTCGCTGCTGGATCCTCGAGCGACGACGTCGTCCGACGGCTCGGTGCGACGGACCTGTCGGCCGTACGGTCGTTCCGGCTGCTCGTGCTGCATCCCGACGATCGAGGATCGGTCGCGACGTGGGACGGCCGGTCGCTCGAGATCGCCTCCGACGCCGAGCCGTTCTGCCCGTTGCTGTCGTCGTCGCATGCGGCCTCCGCGGTCGCGGCGGCGCGGCTCGAGGCGTGGAACGAGTCGGTCGCGCTGCATGGTCGCGACCCTGACGCGCTGGAGCGGTACCACGCCGGGCATGCGCGCGGGGAGTCCGCGTACTCGGTCTGCATGCATCGCGAAGACGCGGAGACGCGCAGCTTCGTCCGCGTGCTCGTCGCGGACACGGCGGCGAGCCTCACCTGGTCGCCCGGACCGCCGTGCCGCAGCCGGCCGGGCGTCCGCTGTTCGGTGCAACGCGTGGCGTCGCCATGACGAGCTTCCTCGATCGAGTCCTCGCTCCGTTCGTCGGTGCGATGAGCCCGGAGGCCATCCCCGGTTGGTTCGGGGAGCTCGCACCGGCGAGTGCCGACGCGTTCGCGGCTCAGCCGGCGGCATCGACGGCGCTGCTGCTGCTCGGGTTCGCGCTCGCGACGTTCGCCAGCGAGGACCTCGCGTGCATCGGCGCCGGCTTGATGGTCGCCGAAGGCCGACTCGCGTTCGTGCCCGCCGCGTTCGCGTGCGCGGTCGGGATCTGGGCCGGTGACGTCCTGTTGTTCGTCGGCGGCAAGGTCGCCGGACGATCGTTGGTGCGAAGGCGGCCGTTCTCGTGGTTCCTCGGCGAAGCCGCGCTCGAGCGCGGCGCCGCGTTCTTCCGTCGCCACGGCGTGCGCGCGATCTTCGTCTCGCGCTTCACGCCCGGACTCCGCTTGCCGACGTACGTCGCGGCCGGAGTCACCGGCATGCCGTTCGGACGCTTCGCGACGTGGTTCGCGTGCGCGGCGCTCGCGTGGACGCCGCTGCTCGTCGGAGTCGCGGCGCTGTTCGGGGACCGTGCGCTGGCGGCCCTCGACGCCGTGAACGCGCATCCGATCCTCGCCGTCGTCGTCGTGGTCGTCGCGTTGATCGCGCTCGAGCGCGTCGTGCTGCGCCTGTTCACGTGGCGCGGGCGGCGGCTGCTGCTGTCGTCGTGGCGTCGCTGGACGCGCTGGGAGTTCTGGCCGGCGTGGGCGTTCTATCCGCCCGTGCTCGCGTACATCCTGGGACAGGCGATCCGCCATCGCAGCCTGCGCGTGCTCACTGCCGCGAACCCGGGCATCGACGCGAGCGGCATCGTCGGCGAGTCGAAGAGCGCGATCCTCGGACTGCTCGATCACGTGCCGGAACACGTCGCGCGGTTCGAGCGCATCGAGCGCGGCGGAGCATCGGAAGCTCGACTCGCGCAGGCGGTCGAGTTCATGCATCGCGAGAGCTTGACGCTGCCGCTCGTCGTCAAGCCGGACGTCGGACAACGAGGATCCGGAGTGCGGATCGTGCGCGACGTCGACGCGCTGGCCCGCGCGCTGGAGGCTGCTCGCGAGCTGGATCTGCTCGTCCAGGAGTACGTGCCCGGCCACGAGTTCGGCGTGTTCTACGTCCGCCATCCGACCGAAGAGCGTGGGCGCGTGATCTCGATCACCGAGAAGCGACTGCCGTGCGTCGAAGGCGACGGGCACAGCACGCTCGAGACGTTGATCCTCGCGGACACGCGGGCGATCGGCGCGGCGCCGACGTATTTGGCGCAGCACGCCGAGCGCCTCGAGCAC
The DNA here is from genome assembly GCA_016795255.1 of Planctomycetota bacterium. Classification (GTDB taxonomy): domain Bacteria; phylum Planctomycetota; class B15-G4; order B15-G4; family JADJEK01; genus JADJEK01. The sequence continues at coordinate 1,879 of JAEUIB010000509.1, read as the reverse complement.
GTCCCAGCCCGCGGCGAATCCGTGCCGTTGGCGTCGATCGGCAACCATTGCCGGGGCGCGCTGTTCCTCGACGGCGCCGCCTATCGCACCGAAGCGCTCGAGCGAGCGCTCGACCGCGTCTGCGTACCTGCACGTGGCTTCTACTTCGGCCGCTTCGATCTGAAGGTCGAGACCCTCGACGACCTGCTGTCCGGGCGACGCTTCAAGATCGTCGAGCTGAACGGCCTGACGTCGGAAGCGACGCACATCTACGACCCCGCGCACGGGCTGTGGCACGCGTACCGCACGCTGTTCGAGCAGTGGCGCATCGCGTTCGCGATCGCGGCGCACAACGTTCGGGCGGGCGCGCCGACGATCGGCGTCGTGCCGATCATGCAGCGGTGGTGGGCCGATCGACGGCGAGGCGCGCTGCGCGAAGCACTGTGAAACCGCGGTCCGTGCCGCGCATCGGAAGCGGCACGGAGGTGAATCCATGATCGTGTTCGCGTGTGTGACGTTGTGCGTCGCGTTGGGATGCGTCGACGACCCGGCTCCTGTTCCGACTTCGGCTCCTGCGCCTGCTCCTGCGGGCGCTGGAGTGGGCGAGGAGCCGGCCGCCGAGGAGCCGAAGCCGGCCGTCGACGACGGCAAGGATCCGACCGTCGAACGCGACGTCCGCGGCTTCAACCTCGACGCCGACGGACTCGCGTTGTCCGGCTACGACCCGGTCGCGTACTTCGCCGTGGGCGGCAGTGCGGCGGCCCGTGGCGATGCGAAGTTCGAGTTCGTGTACCGCGGCGTGACGTACCGGTTCGCGAACGAGGCGAACCTCGACGCGTTCCGCGCCGACCCGCGCGCCTACGAGCCGCAGTACGGCGGCTGGTGCGCGTACGCGATGGCGCGCGGTGACAAAGTCGAGGTCGACCCGGAATCGTTCCTCGTCGTCGACGGCAAGCTCTACGTGTTCTACGACGGCCTGTTCGCCGACACGCGCGCCAAGTGGCGCGAAGAAGGGCACGACAAGCTGCGCCCGAAGGCCGACGAGCACTGGACCAAGCTGCTCGCCGAACAGGCCGCAGCCAAGGAGTGAACGGCGCCGATCAGCGCTGCTGCGTCTCGACGCGGTACAGCCGCAGTTCCCGATCGAACTCGGACAGCGCTTTGCCCTTCGTGCGATCGAACTCGATCGCGGGCGGCAGCGGGTTCTTCAGCGCGACGACGAGGCGCGCGCGTTCCGCGAGCGTGCGCCACGCGGCGTCGACCTCGGGACGACGCGACGGATCCTCGTCGAACACGAGCCACGCGCAATCGCCGGCTGCCAGCCGTCGCTTGCCCTCGGGCTCGTTGATCGCGATCACGCGCGCCGCCGCCTCACGCGACAGGTACGGGTAGATCGCGTACTGGCCGATCAGCACGGCGACCCCGTCGCCGGTCGCGAGTTCGGCTTCGACGCGCTTCGCCATCACGGCGTACGCGTCGGAGCGGAACCCAGCCGCTTCGCGCGGTGATGTCCGACACGGCACGACGGCGACGACGCCGAGCGCAGCGAGCGCCGCGGGACGCAAGCGGCTCGGGAATCGGCGCAACGCGAGCGGGATCGCGCACGCCGCGAACACGCTGGTCAGCGCGATCGCCGGCACGAACCGCCGCGTGTAGTTGCGATACGCGACGCGGATCAGCGCGACCACGAGAGCGGTCGCCAGCACGATCGCGGCGCGTCGGCGTCGTGCCACGACGAACGCTCCGATCGGAGCGGCCAGCGCGACGACCGGCAGGTCGAACGCCAGCACGGTCTCGGCGAAGAACGTCGCCGCTTGGCGCAACGTCCACGGATGGAGCCCGACGGTCCACGTCGCGCGCGTCGCGCGGAAGGCGTCGAAGCCCATGTCGCGCGCGACGA
>JAEUIB010000473.1 GCA_016795255.1 Planctomycetota bacterium | reverse complement strand
ACGGAGTTCTCGACGGGGACCCGGCCATCCGCGATCGGCTTTCCGATGCGGAGCTCGAGCGGCTCGCCCGGCTCGGCCACGTGGCTCACGATCGCGACCGGCGCCGCCAGCTCCGCGACCACGTCCGCCTTGGCGACGATCGCCGCGTACGGTGCCCGCGACGCGAACGTCGCGTACATCGACGCCGCCGCTTGCGACGTCACCGTCGCTCCGCGCGGATCCACGACGATCCACTCGAACGGGCTGACGCCGCGGCGCATCTCCTCGTCGGTGATCTTCTTCTCGCGCACCGTCAGTCGGTAGCGCCCGCCCCCACGCACGATCTCGAGCTGCTTCCACTGCCGACCTTCGCCCGGCCACGCCTCGGGCACCAGCGCGACGTCGGCGAGCGGCGGCGCCGCCGAGCCCTCCGGCCTGCGCACGAGCCCCGCGAGATCCTCGTCGAGTTGGAACACCACGCTCGAGCCCGCGCGCCGCGCGTAGCAGCCCGCCGGCTCCGCGAAGCTCGCGCCCAACTCGAGCACGGCGATCGTCGTCCCGTCCGCCGCGCGCAACTCCAGCAGCGTCGGCGCGGTGAACCCCAACGCCTTCGCGACCTCCTCGTCGGCCGTTCGGATCACGCCCTCGACGCTCTGCGCCGAATCGAGCACGGCCTTCGTCGCCGACGCCTTCGCGATCGCGTCCTTCGCCTCGGGGATCCGCCAGAAGCCGTCCCTCGGCTCGTAGCGGAATCGCGCGCCGCTTGTCTCCGTGATCGTGAATCGCGCATCGACGCAGCGCGCGCGCTCCTCCGCGTCGAGCAACCGCCCCACGCGCCCCATCGTCTGGCGGCGCGCGACCGCGGAATCCTCGACCTCGCGGTCGAGCCGCACGAGCCCGACGCACACGAGCAAGAGCGCGACGTGGACGAGCAGGCTCTTCATGCGAGCCTCCGTCGCAGCGCGAGCCAGCGACCGATCCCGATCACCACGCCGACGATCGGCAGGAACCCCAACGCGAACGCGCGGAACCGATGCCGCTCCGCTTCCGGCGGCGGCGCGAACGCCTGCGCGACGTGCCGCTTCGCGACGAGCGCGGTGAACTCCGGTCCGAGCGCGACGTCGACGACGAGGTTCTCGAGCAGGTGATCCACCCGGAATCGCTCGGCGAGTTCCGTCGACCAATCGTCCTTCCACGGCTCCGAGCACGCCGACAGCACGATGCGGCCGGGCTTCTTCTCGGCGACGGGTTCGGGCTCGGGATAGCTCGGCACTTCGCCTTGCTTCGGCTGGCCGTCGGGCCCGATCTCGACCGGCGCGAACGCGAACGCGCGCTTCGGCCACGGGAACGTGCCGCGCAGATCGACGACCAGCGGCAGGTGCGGCCGGATCGCGATCTCCTTGCCGTCCTTGTCGTGCGGCGGATCGACCAGCAACGCGCGGTCGAGCCAACCGCCTTCCCACAGGAAGCTCCACGAACGCTCCGACGTCGACAGCAGCGGCCGCGCCGTCAGCCCCACTTCCGCGAGGCGCGCCGCGTCGAGCGCGAAGAAGCTCGGGAACAGGAACGGCAAGTCGCCGAGTCCGCGCAGCACGGGCTCGCGCTCCGCGGCGTCGCCGGCCGGCAACACGCGCACGTTGAACGGCGCGGCCAGCTCGATCGCGCGGAACTCGCGCCGCGCCGACGCGTGGACCTGGCTCTGGAACCGCACGTGCGTCGACGACGCGTCGAACAGCACTTCGCGGACCAGCTTCACGCCGAACTCGGGGAACCAGAATTGGTCGACGTCGGGCGACTGCGGCTGCGGCCAGAACACGAAGTCGAAGTCGGCTCCGCGATACTGCCGCGCCTGCATGACGAAATGCTGCGCGGCGACGAGCGCCGATCCCCCTCGATACACGTGCCGCGCGAGCGCGGCCATCATCGCCTCGCACGGCCGCCGCGGCTGCAGCCACACGATCGCCGCCGGGTCGGCCGGCAGCACGGGCTGCTGCGGATTGACGTGGACGACGTCGAAGTCGAGCCCCGCGAGCACGCCGCGCGCGTTCGCGTAGACGTCGACGCCCTTCGGCGGGATCAACCCGCGCGACTGGAAGTACTGATGCGCTTCGGCGCCGGACAAGCGCGGCACGTCCGACGCGACGGCGATCGTCGCGCGCTCGCCGGTCCGCAACCGCCACAGCGCGAACGCGAGCCGGAACTCGATGCTCTCGAACGCGCGCGGCGTCGCGAACTCGAGCTGCTCGCGCCGGCCACGCGATTCGAGCCGCAGCGTCGCGTACACGCTGCGCACCGTCGTCGCCTCTTCGTGCGTGCTCGACGCGCGGCGTGCTCGGATGCCGTCGCGCTCGAGCTCTTTGCGCGCGTCGGCCGAGATCGCATCCGGATGCACCACGTCGAGTTCGATCTCGGCGCCCGCTCGCCGGAATCGATCGAGCGCGCCACGGAGCCGGCCGATCGGCTCCTTCATCTCGGGCGGCAACACCGCGTCCGACGACACGAACCACGTCGCGACGACGCGCCCGTCCCCGGTCGCGCCGCGCGCCAACTCCTCCGAGAACGCGTCGAGCCGCAGCGTTCCGGCACGACTCACGTCCACGGTGCCGAGCACGCGCGTCGCGACCGACACGCCCACCGCGGCGACGGCGCACGCGACGACGGTCCGCGGCCAGACGCCGGTCGCACGCGTCGCGCGCGCCAGCGCGAGCCCGCCCGCTTGGCGACGCACGCGGACGAACCACAGCACGAACGGCACGAATCCGATGCAGAACGCGCGCCAACCGACGCGCGCGAACGCCGAGAGCTCGGGCAACGGCTCCGTCGCGTCGAGCGGCAGCCGCGCGTACAGCAGGCGCTCGGGCGTCGTCATCGACTCCGCGATCACCTGCGCGAGGCGTTGGTGCGCGCGCTGCTCGACGTCGAGGAACTCGTCGCGAAACGGCGTCGCCGCTCCCGCCAGCGCGAGGAAACCGCGCCAAGGCTCCGACGGCTCGACGCGCATCAACAGCGGCTGCTTCGCGAGCGGCACGCCCGACGCCGGCGCGAGGTCGCCGAGCGCGACGAATCGGCCGGCGACGTCGACGGTCCACGTCGCTTCGGACGTCGTGATCAGCGGCTTCGCGACGAGCCCGAGGTCGGCGAGCCGCTCGGCATCCGGCGTGAACGTCGTCGGCGTCGCGAACTCGACCTGACCGCCGAGGTCGGCGCTCATCGACTTGAAGTCGAAGTTCGGCGCGATCGCGAGCACGCGATACGGCTCGCCGGTCGAACCGTCGCTCGACTCCGCGCCGACGTTGCGGCCGTCGAGGATCAGGCTCTTCGCGGCGACG
>JAEUIB010000451.1 GCA_016795255.1 Planctomycetota bacterium | reverse complement strand
CGGCGTCGTGATGTCGTCGGCGGAGAACAACGGCGAGTGGTCGGTCCACCACTGCGGGTTCTGCCACGGCAGATTCGCCGCCATCGCCTGGTCGCCGTACGTGAACCCCCACTGCCCGTCGCCGTAATACGACGCGAGGTTCGAGATCCCGTACATCGACACGGCGGCGGCGAACGCCTTGCTGTGCGCGACCAGCCACATCGTCATGAAGCCGCCGTACGAACCGCCGTAGCCGCCGACCTTCGACGCATCGAGGTCGGAGTGCTGTGCGAGCGTCTTCGACAGCGCCTCGAGGATGTCGGCGCCGGCCTTCGTGCCCCAATCGTTCGGGTGCTCGCCGGAGAACGCCTCGCCGTAGCCGGATGCGCCGCGCGGATTGACGACGAGCACCGCGTAGCCGTTCGCGACGAGGAACTGATGCAGCTCGTTGAACCCGCGCGGGGTCGGGTTCGCGCCGCCGTAGTAGTACGTGATGACCGGCAGCTTGCCGCTCTGGCGGACCGACGACGGCGCCGGCCGGTACAGCCAAGCTTCGATCCGCGTGCCGCTCGCGTTCGTGAAGGTCGCGTCGATCGGCGCCGGCAACAGCAGCCGCTCTTGCAGCGCCGCGTTCGGGGCGTGGAAGACCTGATCGTCGACGAACAGCGCCGGCAGGCGATCGGTCGTGCTGCCGACCGACGCGATCCGCGAGCCGTCCGCGGACAGCGACACGTCCTGGAACGTCTCGACGTCGCGCGGCGTCGGAAGGGTCTCGATCGTCCACGCGCCGCCCACGTCGGATGCGGCCACGACGCGACTCAGCGAGCCGTCGGTGCTGAGGAAGCTCAGACGACCGTCGGTCAACCACTGCAAGTGCCCGTCGCAGGTCGGCGCCCAGTCCGCCGTGACCTTCGTCGCCTTGCCGTCCGCGAGGTCGACGACCCACGCGTCCGGATCGAACGCATTCGGTTCGGCGCCCGCACCGAGTTCCGCGGGCGGCCCGGTGAACGCGACGCGGCGACCGTCGTGCGACAGCGCGAAGCTGGTCAGGCCCGGACGATTCTCGAAGCCCATCGTCAGCGTCGCGACGAGCTGATCCTCGCCGGTCGCGATCCGCAGCGTGTGCAGCTCGGACCGGATCCACGGTCGCTTCGCGTGCGGCGTCGAGCGCAGGTAGACGAGGTTGACGCCCTGCGGGCCGATCGCGAACGCGTCGATCGTCCAATCACCGGTCGACGTCAAGCGGCGGCGCGCGCCGGACTCGAGCATCAACAGGTGGAGATGCGGTTCCGTCGGCCAATCCGACAGCTTCTCGCGCAGCTCGGTGCGGCGCTTCGCGCCGTTCGACGTGGCCGGAGCGTCCGGCGCGCCGCGCGTCGACGCGAACACGAGGAACGAGCCGTCGTCCGACCACGCGACCGAGCCGAGGCCGGGCTCGTCGCGCAGGACTTCGCGCACGGCGCCGTCGCCGCGATTCCACGTGAACAGGCTCGTGCCGCGCCGCACCAGGAGTTGATCCCCGTCGCGGCGCCACGCGACGGCGCTCGCTCCCGCGCCGAGCAACGCCGGGGCGACGATGCGCCGCGTCGCGACGTCGACGACGTGCAGGAACGTCTGCGCGCCCTCGCCCTCGACGTCGCGCCGCGTCTCGCGGTACGCGAGCAGGCCGCCGCCCGGGCCGAGCGCGAGTCCGCCGATCCCGACGAGATCGCGCCACGTTTCGTAGGACGCCGGCGCGTGCTGCGGATCGATCGCGAACGCGACGGATTGCGCGGCGCGGGCATCGGCGAACAGCCGCACGCGGCCCGCCGCATCGGCTTCGATGCGCGCGAGGATCCGATGCATGCCGGTCGCGAGCGCGGGCTCGGCGCCGACGGTCGTCGACGCCGCCGAGGGGCTGCCCGCGTGCGCGACTTCCTTGCCGTCGACGAACAGCCGGACGTCGCCCGGAGCCTCGACGCCGAGCTTGACCGCACCGAACCGATCGACGTGCAGGTACGCGGCGACGAAGCCGATCGAGCCGCGCGACGCGCTCCATTCGATGCGACCGTCCGCGACCGACGTCGCCGCGAACGCGAGCGACGCGCCGGGCAGCAGCGCGTGACTCGATCCGGCGCGCGGCCACAGCGTCCGCGCGTCGAGCTCGCCGACGAACGACGGCGCGCGCGCCGCGGCCTCGGTCGCCCCGACGAGCGGCGGAGCTCCCGCGGGACCGAGCACGAGCAACTGCGAAGGCGCGACCTCGGCCGCCCGCGCGACCGCGGAGACGAAGACGACCGAAGCGACCAACAGGACCCGAAGCGACGAGCGAGTGAAGTGCATCGAGCGATCCGACGGGAGCCAAGAAGAGGCCGGATCATACGGACGGCCAAGACCACCGTTGGCCCGAACGCCACCACCCGGGCGAG
>JAEUIB010000448.1 GCA_016795255.1 Planctomycetota bacterium | reverse complement strand
GTCCGTCGCGCTCGCGACGAGCGACTGCGCTCCCGGTGGCAGCCCCGTGAGGCGGAACGCACGGTTCGGATCGAAGTACACCCGGGGCCACGCGAACGCCGGCGAGACGTCGTCGACCGACGCGCGGTCAGCGATCGGTGCGCGGCTTTCGAGGTGGACGCCGACGTTCGAGGGTGCCTCGACCGCGCCGGCCCAGGTCGCGCCACGCGTGAGCGAGAGCGTGATCGGACGAATCCCCGACGTCGCGTGGGCGACGATGGCGGTCGCGACCGCGAATCCGGGCGCGCGCGCCCACACGCGGACGTCTCCTGCCGACGCCGACTCCACGCGGAAGTGACCCGCGGAGTCCGCGACGACGACCTGAGCGGGTTGGGTCGCGTGCGACGCACTCGCCGCGTAGCGCGTGCGATCGACGCTCGACCCGATCTGCACCAGCGCGCCGGCGAGTGGCGCGCCGCTCGCGTCGACGACGTCACCTTCGATCGGTGCGCAGCGCTCCGTCAGCACGAAGTCGAGCACGATGACCTCGGCGTCGCCGCGCGCGAGCTCGGCGCCGACGGGCCGCATCGGCGGTGGCGCGTAGCCGTCGGCGAGGATCGAGAGCGAGCGCGACGCTGGCACGTCGGCGACCACGAATCGGCCCGCCGGGTCCGTGACCGCGACGACGAATCCGCGCGTCGGTTCGACGGCGCCGCTGAGCCAGACGCGTGCTCCGGCGATCGGAGTCGCGCTCGCGTCGACGACTCGGCCTTCGACCGTCGCGCCCTTCGCCAGTTCGAGCTCGACGTCGAGCGAGTCGGCACCGATCTCGATCGTGCGCAGCGGCGCTCGGTCGGGCAGCAAGTCGTACCCGCCGGGCTCGAGGTCGGCGATCGACAACTCGCCGGCGGCGTCGGTCGTGCGTTCGATCGCGCGGAAGTCCGGTTCGGCACCGAAGCGCGGCGTCAGCCGCACCGCGACGCGTGCGGGCTCGCCATCCCCGCCGCGGGCGCGGATGCGCAGCGCCGACGCGGTCGCCGTCCTCGTGGACGCAGTTCGGACGACCTCGCGCTCCGAGTTCGCTGCGACGGGTGTCTCGACGGACGGCGCTGCGGCGTGCATCGCCGCCGGTGCTCCGTCCGGGGTTCGCTCCGCCGAGCGCATGGCGTTCCAGCCCAAGGCGCCGACGACGATCACGAGCGCCACTCCGAACCAAGACGCGGACGCGTGCCGAACGCCGCGCGAGACCGAGCCGGCGATGCGCGCGCCGACCGTGGGCTGCAGGAGAGCCGCCTCATGCAGCACGGCCTCCTTCGCCGACGCCAGGCTGCGATCGCCGCCGACGAGCAGCACGAGTGCCGCAGCGAACCCCGCCGGCAGCAACGTCCGGAGGCGTTCGACGCCGCGATGGATCCAGCTCTTCACGGTGCCGACGGGCTCGCGCAACGCGTGCGCGATCTCGGTCGGCGTCAGCCCGTGGACGAGGCGCAGCGTCAGGACCTCGCGCTGTCGTGCCGGCAGGTCGTCGATCGCGCGCAGCGTCTCGGCGGCGAGTTCGCGCACCTGCGCGACCTCGGCCGGGTCGTCCCGCTCCAGCTCCGGCCGCGCGGCGACGGCGTCGGATCGGCGACTGCGTCGATTCGCGTTGCGAGCGACGTTGACGAGGATCCCGCACAGCCACGGCATCAGCGGCCGCAGGCCGTCGAAGCGGTCGGCGTTCTGGATCGCGACGAGGAACGTCTGCTGGATGAGGTCCTCGGCCGGGACGCCGGGCGCCGCGAGGTGGTGGGCGACCAACAGCAGCTCGGGAGCGCACAGGTCGAAGACCTCGGCCAACGCGTCGGGTCGGCCCGTCGCGCTGTACTCGAGGAAACGCGCCTGCGCGCGAGCGGACCGATCCGTGGGGTCCTTGGCGTGCTCTGCCTCTGGCATATGCGGTCCTTGTCGCAACGGCCGGGGCGGTTGCGGTCGGGACGACGAAAACTCACGCTTCGCGATGCCGGCAGAGGATTCCACACGACGGAGCGGTTGGTGAGATAGGCCCGCCTCGCACGTCGACTTCGGGACTCCCCCCATGAGCAAATTCGTCATCCACGGCGGCAAGCCGCTGCGCGGAACGCTCGCGGCCAGCGGCAACAAGAACGCGGTGCTGCCGATGATCGCGGCCGCACTGCTGACCGACGAAGCCGTGACGCTGGAGAACGTCCCGGCGATCCGCGACGTCGCGGCGATGCTCGAGATCCTGACCGAACTCGGCGCCGACGTGTCGCGCTCCGGCACGCGCGTGACGATCCGTTCGGCGAACCTGCGCCACGGCGAAGTCCCTCGCGCGCTGTGCGAGCGCGTGCGGACGTCGTTCCTGCTGGTCGGCCCGCTGCTCGCGCGCTTGCGCAAGGCGAAGGTCCATCCGCCCGGCGGCGACGCGATCGGCCGACGGCGGCTCGACGCGCACTTCTATGGATTGCGCTGCCTCGGCGCCGACGTCAACGAAGACGCGCTCGAGTTCACGGTCGACGGCCGGATGCGCGGCCGCGTGATGTTCTTCGACGAAGCCAGCGTGACCGCGACCGAGCACATCCTGATGGCGGCCGTGCTCGCGGAAGGGACGACGACGATCCTGAACGCCGCGTGCGAGCCGCACGTGCAAGACCTCGGCGTGATGCTGCAGAGCATGGGTGCGCGCATCGACGGACTCGGCACGAACACGGTGACGATCGACGGCGTCGATCGTCTCCACGGCGCGACGCATCGCGTGATCTCCGACCACATCGAGGTCGGCAGCTATCTCGCGCTCGCCGCGGCGACCGGCGGCGAACTCGTCGTGACCGATACGCAAAAGCCTCATTACTGGATGATCAACCGCGTGTTCGAGCGCTTCGGCCTCGAACTCGAACTCGACAAAGACTCGATCCGCTTGAAGGGTGGCCAGATCCCGAACGTGCATCCGGACGCGTTCGGCGCGATCCCGCGCGTCGACGACGGGCCGTGGCCGCAGTTCCCGTCCGACTTGATGAGCGCGATGCTCGTGCTCGCGACGCAGTCCCACGGCACGGTGCTGTTCTTCGAGAAGATGTTCGAGAGCCGCATGTACTTCGTCGACCCACTGATCCAGATGGGCGCGAACATCATCGTGTGCGACCCCCACCGCGTCGTGGTCTCCGGCAAGAGTCCGCTGCGCGGCTCGACGATGCGCAGTCCCGACATCCGCGCCGGCATGGCGCTGTTGATCGCCGCGCTGTGCGCGACGCACCGCGCGAGCACGATCCACGCCGCCGAGATCATCGATCGCGGTTACGAGCACATCGAGGACAAGCTGAAGGCGCTCGGAGCGGACATCGTGCGCGAAGCGGACTGACGAACGGGCGGGTGCGCGAAGCATGGGGAACGGGCCGTGGGGCGGACAGCCCTGGTGCGAGGGCCAGTGCGACGAGACGCCCCGAGGTCGCGCTGGCCCTCGCACCAGGGCTGTCCGCCCCACGGCCTTACGATTTCATGGGGTTCGGGGGTCGCAGGGGTAAGGGGGTGGGGTGACGGCTCGGGTTGCCTCCGCTGCGCTCGGCGACCCTCGGTGGGCTGGCCGAGTGCCGTGATCAAGTGCCCCGCATCATCCGCCCGTAGATCCCCATCGTTCGCTCGACCATCGCGTCGACGGTCCCCTCGCGTTCGTAGTGCGCGCGCGCGTTCGCTCCGAGCTTCGCGCGGAGATCACGGTCCTGCGCCATACGCAGCAGCGCCGCCGCCAGCGCGTCGACGTCGCCCTCGGGGATCACGAGGCCCGTGGCGCCGTCGCGGACGGCTTCGCACGCGCCGCCCGAGCGGGATGCGATGGACGGGACGCCGACCGAGGCCGCTTCCGCGTAGACGATGCCGAAGCCTTCGTAGTCGACCTTGGCGCCATCGCGCAGCACGAGCGGCGTCAGCGCGAACACGTCGGCCGCGCGATATAGCGCCGCGAGCACGGCGGGCTCGACGCGGCCGAGGAACACGACGCGATCACGCAACTCGAGGCGCGTGGCCTGGGCTTCGAGATTCGCGCGCTCGGGTCCGTCGCTGGTGATGACGAGACGCAGGCTCGGGATCGCGTCGCGCACGCGGGCGACCGCGTCCAGCAGCAAGTGCTGGCCCTTGCGGCGTTCGTGCCTCGCGACGCAGAGCACCAGCGGATCCGCTGCGCTCCGTGCGAACGGCAGCGGCAGCGCGGCGGTGGACGGCGGTACCGGCTCGACGCCGGGGACGACGAGGTCGATGGCTCGCGTGACGCCCCCGTCGCGCAGCGCTGTCCGCGTGAACTCACTGATCGCGACCACCGCGGACGCCGCGTTCAAGCCCTCGACGATCTCCGCCTTCGCCTTGTCGGCCGCGAAGCCGAAGCGGATCCAGGGACTCGTGAAGTCCTTGCCCGCGACGTGGACGAGCGCGGGCGGGCCGGACTCGTTCCAGCGTGTGCCGACGAGGCTGCCGCAACCGGCGTTCAGCAGGTGGACGACGTCGGCCTTCGTCTTCGCGGCCAGCGCGAGCAGCTCGTCGCGATGTTCGCGCCGCTTGCGCTTCTCGAAGTTGCCGCGGAAGTCGACGAACGTGACCGAGCGTTCGCCCTCGCTGGCCGGCTGCGCTTGACCGCGCTGGACCGCGACGTGGACCGCGGTGCGCGTGGCGAGTCCGCGAACGAGTGTCCGCCCCAGCGTCTGCATGCCGCCGGTCGTCGGTGGGTATTCCGGGGCCACGACGAGCACGGAGCGCGGAATCGGAGGAGTCGCGGTCATCGGGCGGGCGGATCCTGCGCGCCGTGGGTGAGGCGCGCAGGATACCCGCGCCCCTAGCGCGATCAGTCCGGGCTACACCGGCGACCGAACGAGATCCGCGCGGACCCACGACCTCGCCGCGCACCTGTGAATACGGCGGCTGTGAAATCGGTCGCTTCGCGACCGGGGCGCCGCCTCGGACACCTGGCGGGGCCCGAATAGGTGCGCTAATCGTCGCTGTCCGCGACGTTTCGCGCACGTCGTCGATCAGTCGATGACGGCGCGCAGTCCGTTCGTCAGCGTTCCACCGCCGGCGCCGGCCGGATCGGCGATCGCCGCCTGCATCACGAGCGTCACGCCGGCGAAGGCCGTCACGTCGGTCAGCACGTCGAACGCGAGCTCGCCCGTGCCGGGACCGTGTCCGGCGAGCGCGATCGGCAACGCGAGGACCGGTCCGGTCAAGTCGACGTAGAAGTGCCCGCCGAGCACCGGGGACTGGTCGAACTCCGACGTACCGACGAACAGCAGTCCGACGCTGGGTCCGTCGGCATTCGTGATCGCGATCGACCAACCGCTGCGGTCGCACGAGCCGCTGGTGCCCGACAACACCGGCGCGATCCCGCCGTTGCCCGGCGTGCCGACGCCGATCGTCTCCAGCGTCACCCAGCAGTCGCGGAACAGGAAGACGTCGTACGCGCCGTTGCTGTCGCCGGGCACGAGGTTCGACGCGAAGCTCGGGAACGCGACGAAGCGGCCGTCCAGCGACGTCATCGGGAAGTCGCTCGATCCGTTGGCGGCGCCGACCTGCGGCTTCGACAGCGCCTGCGTCAGGCCGGTCTTCAGGTCGTGACGGAACGCGTCGTTCGAGCCGTTCACGTCGCCCGCGAAGAACGTCGTCGCGAGACTCGTGTACGAGACGTAGCGACCGCCCTTCGACAGCGATCCGAGCCGACTGACCTGATTGCCCTGCACGCCGGTCGAGCTGACGCTGACGCGACGCGTCGTGCCGGCGGCGATGTCGCGGACGAACACGTCGCGGAAGCCGTTCGTGTCGCCGGCGACGAGGTTGTTCGCGAAGCTCGTGAACGCGACGAAGTTGCCGTCGCTCGAGATGTAGCCGAGCGCCTCGGAGAACGACCGGCCGTTGCCCTGCGCTTCACCGTCCGAGACGCTGACGCGCTCGATCACGCCGGTGAGGCGATCGAAGCGGAAGATGTCCTCGGCGTTGTTCGTGTCGTTCGGGACGAGGTTCGTCGACACGCTGTTGAACGCGACGTAGCGGCCGTCCCCCGAGATCCACGGCAACGTCGACATCGAAGTACCGGCGATGCCGGCGGCGTTCTTCGACACCAACTGCGTCGTCTTCGTGACCATGTCGAACACGTAGATCTGGATCCCCGGCACCACGCCCGCCGGCGCGGGGCTGTTGTCCCACGATCCGACGTAAGCGACGTAGCGGCCATCGTCCGAACACGTCGGCAGCGACGTCCAGTACGGGTGCTGGGTCGCGGCGGGCTGACCTTGCGCCAACTCGACGATGCCGGTCTGGCGATCGAGCCGGAAGCACGCGAACTCGGTCGAGACGCTCTTGCCGATCAGGAACGCGTTGTGCGCCTTCGACTGGAACACGACGAATCGCCCGTCCGGAGTCATGTTCGGACCGAGCGTGTCCCCGATCCCCGGCTGGCCGAGCACCGTCGGCTGATTCAGCCAGTGGGTGGTCGCCGTCTGGCGGTCGCGGACGAAGACGTTGTTCGTCCCGAACAGGACCGGCGCGCCGAGGTTCGACGCGGCACTGTCGAACGCGACGTAGCGGCCGTCGGCCGACACCGAGCAGATGAACGAGTCGTCGTCCGTCTGACCGCCGGCATTGGTGAGGCTGACGCGGGTCAGCTCGTCGGCACGGGTGGTCGGGGCGGACGGGACGAGAATGGCCAAGCCGAACCAGAGTGCGGCGGGACGGCGCATGGGTGAACCTCCGTGAAGTCGCGGCAGGAACCCCGCAGGATGGGCATCCGACTCGTGAATTCCGTAGAACTGGCGGACGTGGCCACCGTAACAGACGGAACCCAAACGCCACGAGACGCCAACCCCCACGAAAGGTCGTTCGCATGCTCCGCTCGCTCGTCGTCGCCGGTCTGCTCGTGTTCCCCGTCGCCCGCTCCGCCGTGGCCCAGGACGTCGCCGCCGAGTCGCCGACGAACCCGATGGAGAAGATCCTCGAAGGCGTCTACGCGGCGGCGCAGAACGTCGAGAAGCCCGAGGACGCGCGCGCGGCGATCCGCGATGCGGCCAAGAAGGCGCTGGAAGAGAACGCCGCCGCGCTGAAGGAAGGCGACGGACCGCACTTCCGCGGTCAGTTGATGATGATGGCCGAGGACAACGCCGGCGCGCTGGCCGCGTTCCTCGCGCACGGCGACACCGCGAAGGGCACGCCGCTCGGTCTCGAGTCGATGATGATGGCCGCGATGCTGACGGAGGACGGCGACGGCGGTCCGAAGGGCGCGATCGAGATCCTCGACCGCATCGACGCCGACCGGCTCGACGCGAAGTCGAAGGCTCGTCTCGACGGCTTGCGCAAGGGACTCGAGGTTTCGCTGAAGCGCGCGGCGCTGAACGGCAAGCCGGCGCCCGACTTCACGGCGACGCACGTCGTCAACGGGCCGGCGACGTGGAAGCTGTCGGACATGCGCGGCAAGGTCGTCGTGCTCGACTTCTTCGCGACGTGGTGCCCGCCGTGCCGCGCCGTGGTGCCGGAGCTGGTCCAGATGCAGAGCGAGCTCGGCAGCAAGGGCGTCCAGGTCATCGGCGCGACGCGCATGTACGGCTACGGCATGGACTTCTCCGATCCGGCCGCGGAGCTGCCTCACGGTGGCAAGTCGGTCGGCGGCCGCAAGGACGACCAGAAGCTGCCCGAGGCCGACGAACTGCGCGTGAACGAGGTGTTCGTGAAGGCGTTCAAGATGAACTACCCGCTGGTGTTCTCCGACGCGTCGGTCGGCAAGGACAGCTACGCGGTGACCGGCATCCCGACGGTGTTCGTGATCGGCAAGGACGGCAACGTCGTCGGTCACATCGTCGGCGGCGGCGAAGCGAACCACGCGAAGCTGCTGAAGTACGTCGACCAGGCGCTCGCCGCGAACTGATCGCGCAGTCCCCGTCCGCGCCGCCCGCGCCCGAGGAACCTCGGACGCGGGCGGCGTCGTTTCGGTACGGTTCGCGCCATGACCGACCCCACGCGCGACGACTGTGGCTGTGGTCCCGCGGGTTGCGCCCCGCAGTTCGTGTCGATCGATCGGCGCTCGTTCCTGCGCGTCTCCGGCGCCGCCGCAGCGGCTCTGGCCGGGCGCTCGTTCGCCGGGCCCTTCGAGCCGGGGCAAAGCGCCGACGCGCTGGTGCCGAAGGACAAGAAGCTCGACCCGGCCTGGGTGCGATCGCTGTTCGAGCGCGGCGAGCCGACGATCGTCCGCGGCGATGCGTTGGCCCACGTCGGGATGCCGATCGGCGGGATCGGCTGCGGCCAGCTCTACCTCGGCGGCGACGGTCGCCTCTGGTTGTTCGACGTGTTCAACCAGCCGGCGCTGCCGGGCTTCTCGGACTCCGCCGGCCCGCACTACGCGAAGCCGCTGAAGCCGAGCGACCCGTTGTCGCCGATCCGCCAAGGTTTCGTGCTGCGCGTCGAATCGGGTGGCAAGGCGTCGACGCACGCGGTCTCGCGCGACGGATTCTCGACGGTGACGTTCCGCGGGGAGTACCCGATCGGACGCGTCACGTTGAGCGATCCGGCGATCCCGATCGACGTCGCGCTGACCGCGTACTCGCCGTTCGTGCCGCTCGACGTCGATCGGTCGAGCCTGCCGACGACGATCCTCGAGTACACGCTGACGAACACGTCGCCGATCCCGGCGGCGGTGACGCTCGCCGGCACCCTGACGAACGGCGCCTCGCGCTTCACCGGCGTCGCCGGCGAAGGCATGCATCGCAATCGCGTGGTGCGGCGGGACGGTTACCACGAACTCGTGCTCGACGCGACGCGCGCTGCGCCGGCGCGGGCCGGCGAGCGCGAAGACATCGTCATCGATCGCTTCGAGCGCGCGGCGTGGACTCCGTGGACGGCCACCGGCACGGCGTTCGGCGACGGGCCGATCGCGAAGACGGAGATGCCGAAGTACCAGGGCGATGTCGGCGGCGAAGGCGAACGCGTGGTCAACACGCACAACGCGCGCAACGGCGAGGACGTGGTCGGCGCCGACCGGCACATCGGCACGCTGACGAGTCCCCCGTTCACGTTGGAGCGCGACTGGCTGTCGTTCTGGATCGGCGGCGGCAAGCACGCCGGAACGTGCGTCGAGCTGTGGATCGGCGACGATCGCGTCGCGCACGCGTCGGGCCGTGACGACAATCGCATGAGCCGCGTGCATTTCGACGTCCGTCCGCACGCCGGCAAGAAGGCGACGCTCCGCGTCGTCGACAGCGTCTCGGGCCCGTGGGGCCAGATCGCGCTCGACGACGTGATCCTGACCGATCGCCCGTCCGGCGACGGAGCGACGCTCGAAGCGCGCGAGGATTGGGGCTCGATGTCGCTGGCGCTGCTGCGCGCGGTCGACGATGCCGATCTCGTCAGCGTGCCGGACTTCGATCCCACGGGGGACGTCCACGCGGCGCTGGCGCAGCGCGAGACGTGGCGCGAGCCGACGTTGGAAGCGACGCGCGAACTGGGCAAGGACCTCGTCGGCGCGCTCGGCGTCCGCGTGCGGCTGAAGCCCGGCGAATCGGTGACGCTGCCCTTCGTCGTGTCGTGGCACTTCGCCGGACTGTGGCGCGATCAACTGCTGCACATCGCAGGTTGGCGATCGTTGCGGCGCGAGTACGCGAATCGCTTCGCGAACGCGTCGGCCGTCGCGCGCTTCGTCCACGAGAACCACGGCGAGCTGTCCGACGCGACGGCGACGTGGACGCGCACCTGGTACGACTCGACGCTGCCGTTCTGGCTGCTCGATCGCACGTTCGCGAACGCGTCGACGTTGGCGACCGCGACGTGTCTGCGATTCGACACCGGCCGCTTCTACGCGAACGAAGGCACGTACTGCTGCGCGGGCACGTGCTCGCACGTGTGGCAGTACGCGCAGACCGTCGCACGCGTCTTCCCGAGTCTCGAGCGGTACCTACGCGAGAAGATCGACTTCGGCATCGCGTTCCACGCCGACTCCGGCGCGATCGATTACCGCGGCGAAGCACATCAGATCGTCGCGATCGACGGGCAATGCGGCTGCGTGTTGCGCACGTTGCGCGAACACCAGATGAGCGAGGACGGCGAGTTCCTCGGGCGCGTGTGGCCGCGCGTGAAGCGCTCGATCGAGTACCTACTGGCGCAGGACGTCGATCAGGACGGTCTGCTCGACGGCGCGCAATACAACACGCTCGACACCGCGTGGTTCGGCAAGAACGCGTGGCTGTCGAGCCTGTACGTCGCTGCGTTGCGCGCCGGCGAGCGCATGGCGAACGACGTCGGCGACTCGCGATTCGCGGCGCGCTGCGCGCAGATCGCGGAGCGCGGTTCGCGTGCGCTCGTCGATCGACTGTTCGACGGCGAGTACTTCATCC
>JAEUIB010000438.1 GCA_016795255.1 Planctomycetota bacterium | reverse complement strand
CGTTCCAGACGCTCGGCGCGTTCGCGTCCGGACTGCGCAAGCCGGCGCCGAAGGCTGCGCCGCACGCGGTACGGCTCGCGCGCGTCGGCGGAACGGATCTGCCCCGCGTCGAACTCGATCTCGAAGCCGAAGACGGCACGTCGCGGCCGACGCATCTCTACGAGGCGTATTGGGCTCCGCTGACCGAGGGCAAGATCACGGTGATCGACGTGATCCTGTTCCTGCTGCGCGCCGCGTGGAACGGCTGGCGGAAAACGCGCTGGAGCAAACCGTTCGCGCGTGTGATGTTCGACAAGTTGCTCTGGTTGAGTCCGTCCCGTTCGACGCGCTGGCACCTGCCGCTCGCGGGACTGGTCGTGCTCGCGTTGGTCGTCCTCAACGCCGTCACGACGATGGCGTTCGCCGCGACGGTGTTCGAGCCGGGGCACTCCCGCTGGTTCGACGAAAGCGCCGCGACCGACGTCACGGCTTTCACGTTCGCGTCGATCGCGCTCGCGGTGGCGTGCCTCGTCGGGCTGCGCGTGACGCGCTGGTTCGGGTTCTTCTTCGCGGCGCTCGCGGCGCTCGTGATCGGCGCGGTGGCGATCCTCTTCGTGCTCGGGGCGCACGCGTTCGGCTCCGCGGGCTTCGCGCCGAGCGCGCGGTTCCCGTGGCTGGCGAGCCCTTGGTTCATCGGCGGCGTCTGGTCGGTGCTGACGCTCGCGAGCCTCGGCGTCCGCACGCTGCTGGTCCAATTCGTCGGCGACGTCGCCGCGTACATCACTCCGCAGTACGTGGATCGCTTCCTCGCGGTGCGCGACAGCGTGAAGAAAGCGGTCTGCGACGTCGTCCACGCGGTCTACCGCCATCGGGACGACGACGCGCCCGCGTACGAACACGTCGTCGTGGTCGGGCACTCGCTCGGGTCGGTCGCCGCGTACGACGCGCTGAACGCGGCACTGAACAAGGACCTGCTCGAGCCGCAGAGCGCGGTCGGCGTGCTCGCTCGCACGAAGCTGCTGCTGACGTTCGGCTCGCCGCTCGACAAGACGGCGTACATCTTCACGACGCGCGGCCGCGACGAAGACCTCGTCCGCGAGTCCCTGGCGGCTGCCGTGCAGCCTCTGATCCAGCACGAGACGTTTCGCGCGATCCCGTGGGTCAACGTCTACTCGCGCGCGGACATCGTCAGCGGAAGCCTCGACTTCTACGACCATCCAGACTGGCCCCAGGACTCCCCGCTGCGCGTCCGGAACGTCGAGGACGTGGAGGCCAAGAAACCGCTCGTCGCGCACGTCGAGTACTGGAACACGCGGTGCATCTTCGACCAGGTGCGCAAGGCGCTCGGCTTGAAGCTCGGACCGTAGCTCGCGTCGGCGGTCGCGGCGGTCCCACGCCCTCGTCGTCGATCACGGCGCGGCGGTGACGTTCTCGAACGCCGCCTGCGCGGCGGTGGCCACCGCGACGTCCGTGTGGTTCAGGTACTGCGCGACGACGTCCTTCACCTGATCGTTCTTGGTGTTGCCGAGCGCGGTCATCCAGTCGGCGAGCAGCAGCGGATCGTCCGCCGTCGGCTTCGCGTCGAGCAACGCGGGAATGATCGCGTCGCCTTCGTCGGTGAGGCCGGCGAGGGCTCCGGCGACCAGCAGCGCGGTCGGCCGCGCGGGATCGTTCGTGCCCGGCGCGAACAGGCGCGAGAGCCCGGCCAGCGTCGTCGCGTTGGGATGCGCGACGCCGACCATCGCGTAGAGGCTGCCGGCGCGCACGTCGTCCTGGCGCCCGGGATCCGAGGCGTTGCGCAACAGCACGGCTTGGCAGCGGTCGTCGCCGATGCGCCCCACGGCGGCCAACAGGATCTGGGCGGCTGCCGGATCGACCGTCGCGACCAACGCATCGACGTCGTCGACGAGCCGCGGATCGAGCCGCAACATCCATTGGAGATCCGTGCGCGCGGCGACGAGAGCCTTCGTGTCGGGGTCGGGTGCGCGACACAGCAGTTCGAGGTTCGACATCAGGAACGACAGCGTCATGCCCTTCAGGCGTTCGCTCCAGAACTTGCGCTCGAAGGCCAGCGGGTCGCCGTTGCTCTCGACGGTCGTGCTCGCCTGCAGGCCCTCCCACGTGCGGTTCCAATCGTCCGCTCCGAACGTCCGCGTCGCGACGAGTTCGCGCCGAACGAGCTTCAACGACCCGTGACTCCGGCCGCTGACCGGCAGCATGCCGCCCGCGACTTTGCCCATCGTCTCGGCGTAGTTCGCGTCGACGATCCAGCCGACGCTCGCGTCGAGCGACGCGCGCGCCTCGCCCACCGCGCCGGGCGCGCCTCCGATGTCGGCGAATTCCGCGGCGCTCTCGAACCCGACCCGCGTGCGCTCGAGGCGGCCGGCCGCACGTTCGAGCCAGCGGTACGCATTGCGACCGATGCCATTGGGCTCGGCGTCGCTCGATTCCCACGAACTCCCGTCGAGCACGACGAAGCGGAAGCTCGCGACCAATCCGCGGACGGCGTCGCGCGTGCGACGCGACATCTCGGCCGGGAAGCCGAGGCCGAGCACGGAGCCGTCGTCCTTCATCTTCACCAGCACGGGCAGAGCGAGCTCGTTCGCCAGGTTCCGCTCCGCACCTTCGGCGCCACCGCGGATCGTCGCGCGCACGTCGAACGTCAGTTCGACCACGAGTTCGCCGTCGCGGCGCGCGAGCACGGTCGTCGTCTGCGTGCCGACGAGCGCGGTTCCGATCGCGCCATCGGTCGTCTCACCGAACTGCACCGCGCTGTCGGTCTCGAGGTCGAACTCGAACCGGCTGCCCGGCACCGCCGAGTACGCGCCGGACGCATCGACCGTGTTCGGTGCGGTCGGCGCCTCGTCGCGGACCGCCGCGGTCGGCCGCGCCGGCGCCGGCGCCTCCGCCACGCCGACGGGCGACGCCGCGTCCGACGTCGCGCGCATCCCGACCTCGGTCGGCGCCTCGTCGACCGTCGAGTGCGTGAGCACGGCCACGAGTGCGGCCAGCACGGCGAGGAAACTCGATCCCACGGCGATCAGAGGTCGGCGGTTCATGGCGAGGGGTCCTTCGGAGGTCGTTGCTCGGAACACCCCCGTCTGGGCGAACGCCCGCTGGACTCCCCAGGGAATTCTCCCGGCCGCTCGCCGAGCGGACTCGACCGCGCGTCGGCACCGCGGCGACGGACGTCCCGTAACTACTTGTTCGCAGACGCCTTACCGTCGAGCGTGTCGAGCAACTCGCGAGCGGGCGCGATCTTCGCCCGCTGAGCACCTTCGGACGCTTCCGCGCGGCGCAGCACGTCCTCGGCGCGCGTCCTCGCCTCGTCGACGCGGCCGAGTGCCGCCGCCGCCTGCGCCGACTTCAGCAGCGCACTCAACACCCAATCGTGGTCGGCACCGAGCACCTCGACGCCGATCGAATGGGCCTCGTCGAGCAACTCGAACGCGCGCTGCGCATGGCCCGCGAGTCGATGGGCTTCGCCGAGCGTGTACGCCGTCGAGGCCGTGTCGATCGAGCGCGCGCCGTACACCTCGCGATCGTCGATCAGCACGGGCTCGAGCGTGTCGATCGCCTCCTGGTGGCGGTCCGACTTCAGGTACGCGACTCCGAGCACGTACCCGGCATGGAGCGTCGCGATGTTCTTGTCGCCGAGCGCGGACCGCGCACCGGAGTACACCTCGCGCATCGCGTCGACGGCCTCGGGCCGCTTCGCGACCACGAGTTGGAGTCCGTAGTTCGCGCGCTGCGTGATCGCGCCGGCATCGCCGCGTCCGCGCAGCGCGACCGTGATCGCGGACGCTTCGCCGAGCAACGTCAGCGCCTCGTCCGAGCGGCCGACGGCTTGGAGCGCGACCGACAGGTTGTTCATGGCTTGGGCGACCGACTCGTCGTGATCGCCGAACGCGGCACGACGTCCGGCCAACACCTTCTCGCCGAGCTCGATGGCTTCGTCGTACCGACCGACCTTGCGGCACAGCACGCCGATCGAGCTCATCGTCTCGAGCGTGTCCACGTGCGCGTCGCCGAGGTGTTCGCGCCGGATCGCCAGGGCCTCGCGCAGCAGCGCTTCCGCGCGGTCATGCACCGAGAGCTCGCGATACGTCTTGCCGAGAGCCTCGAGCAGCACGGCGCGCCGAACGGGCTCGCCCGACGTGTAACGATCGAGGCGCTCCACTCCGGCATCGAGCAGTTCGAGTGCGGTCAGCGAACTCGGATCGCGGTCCTTCGGCATCGCCGCGACGAACAGATCGGAGAGGAACTGCGCGACGGCGTCGGCTTCGGCGCGTTCGCGCTCCTTCTGGATCGTCAGCGTGATCGCGATCACGGTCGACGCGATCAGCGTGAGCACGAGCCCGCAGGCGCCGACCACGAGTGCGCGATTGCGCTGCGCGAACTTGCGCAAGTGGTACATCGCGGTCGGTGGTCGCGCCGCGATCGGTTCGTGATTCAGGAACCTCCGCACGTCCGCGCCGAGCGCCGCACCGGATTCGTAGCGGCGCTCTTTCGTCTTCTCGAGCGCCTTGTGGACGATCGTCGCGACGTCGCCGCGCAGTGCGGGCGCGACGGTCGAGATCGACACCGGATCCATCTCGATCACGGTTCGGATCGCGTCGTGGAGCGTCTTGCCGGTGGTGTCGTACGGCATGCGCCCCGCGAGCAACGCGTAGAGCACGACGCCGAGCGAGTAGACGTCGCTGCTGGTGTCGAGGTCGACGTCGCCGCGCGCCTGCTCGGGGCTCATGTACCCGAGCGTGCCGATGATCTGGCCGACCGCGGTCATCATCGTTTCCTGGCGCTCGGCTTGCGTCACGCGAGCGACGCCGAAGTCGAGCACCTTCGGCGCTCCGTCCGCGGTGACCAGGACGTTCGCCGGCTTGAGGTCGCGATGGACGACGCCGCGCTGGTGCGCGTGGTGCACCGCGTCGCAGACGCGCGCGAACAGGTCCAGGCGCGCGCGGACGTCGAGGCGCTGCGCGGTCGCGTACTCGTCGAGCGGCCGGCCTTCGACGTACTCCATCGCGAAGAACGGCTGCACTCCGCGACCGTGGTCGAACGTGCCGGCCTCGATGATCTGCGCGATCCCGGGATGCTGCAGCAGGCCGAGCACGTGGGCCTCGTGCTGGAAGCGACGCAGCACCGCCGGCGTGGCGACGATCGCGTTGACGACCTTCAGCGCGACGCGCCGGCGCGGGTGCGGCTGCTCGGCTTCGTAGACGCTGCCCATGCCGCCGCGGCCCAGCAAACGCACGATCCGATACGAGCCGATCGAAGCGGGCAACGGCTCGTCGGCGAGCGCCGCATCGAGCGCGGGCCCACTCACACCGAGACGATCGGCATCCAACGCCGCCGGAGCCGAGCGATCGAGACCGAGCAACGCGCGCAGTTCGTCGGCGACGTCCGCGGCGAGGTCCGCGCTCGCGAGTTCCGCTTCCTGCTGTTCCCGCGGCAGGTCACAGAGGCGGGTGAACCACTCGGCGACCGTGGCATGGCGGGCCCGTTCGTCGGCTGTCGTCACGCGAAGATCTCCATGGTCGGCGGGTCGGAACGGTCGAATCGCGAACGAGCGGGGCGGCTGATCCCAAACCGTCGCGCGGAAAGCTTCGGCCGTTCGCCGAGGCGCTCCGCGCTCCGAGTTCGACGTCGTGGGACATGGCCCGTCAGGAACAAGCGATCAGAAGTCGATCTTCTTCAGGGTCTTCGACGAAGCGTCGTACGTGTACACGATCGCCGAGACCGAGGCGTTGCCGACCCAGCCCGTGATCCCGATCTCGATGCCGCCGTAGGACAGCAGCGCGGTCATGTCGAAGTCCCACGCACCACCGTAGTACGGGCGGAAGCGATTGGCCTGGATCTGCGTCTTGCCGAGCGTCGTCGTGCCGTACACACCGGCGCCGATCAGGTCGGAGCCCGGGCCACAGGTCAACGTGCCGGTCGCGCCGATCTCGCCGGACGCCGTGAACGTCGTCTTCCAGTTCGCCGGATTCACCGAGACCATCGTGTTCACCCAGCCGAAGTAGGCGAGCTTCGCCACGCTGTCGATGTCGACCATGACGACGACCGGGATGCCCCAGACCACGAACTGGCGCGACACGCTGAACAGCGAGAACGTCGGCGCGACGTACGAACCCTGGCTCGTCCCGAAGCTCTTGGTGTGCGACACCAGTTGGATCCCGTCGATCGTGACGGTCAGCCCCATCTGGGTCGTCGTCGGGTTGTTCCAGCCGTTGACGGAGGCGACCGCCTTCTTCGAGTACCCGAACAGCGTGCCCGTGAACTCGGCGGAACCGTTGACGTGGACCTGGCTTGCCGAGGGAACCGCACCCGCGCTGCCGCTGACCTTCGCAGCCGCGTTGAAATCCGCGGTGCCGACGCTGTACGTGTTCGTGAACGAGATCGCGGCGTTCGCCGAGGAAGCGACCGCGAGCATCGCGGTGAGCGCCGGAACGATGAACTTCGTGAAGGACATGGGCTTCTCCTGGTCGAGTGTTTCGTGCGGGTGGACATCACCCGCGACACCCCGAACTGGGCGAAGCGCGCCCCCCTCCCCCAACGATTCGTGGAAGTTTTCTGCCGAGCGTCACGGACCGAGGCGGCGCAACAACCAGGTGCGCGCGAAGCGCCAGTCGTTCTCGACCGTGCCGGTCGACACGCCGAGGGTCTTCGCGGTCTCGTCGATCGTCATGTTGACGAAGAAGCGCAGCTCGACGACCTCGGCTTGGCGTTCGTTCAGCCCGCGCAATTCCTCGAGCGCCGCGTCGAGCCCGTCGACCTCGAACTCCAGCCCCGCGCCGCCACTGGCGTCGATCAGCGTCACGCGATTCCACGCCCCGCCGCGCTTGTCCGCATCGCGCGAGCGCGCGTGCTCACGCAACAGGCGACGCATCGCGCGCGCGGCCACGCAGAGGAAGTGCTTGCGGCTCTCCCAGTCGATGTCCTGGCCGACGAGGTTCAAGAACGCGTCGTGCACGAGCATCGTCGGCTGCAGCGTGTGGTCCTTGCGCTCGCGCGAGAACAGCCGGCCGGCGATGCGCCGCATCTCCTCGTAGACGAGCGGCAGGAGTTCCTCGTGCGCACCGGCGTTCCCTTCCTTGCTGCGCTGCAGCAGGAGCAGGGTGCGCATCGCGTCGTCCGCCATGGTCGGGGTCTCCGGGTCGGCGCATCGGACAGGGGGCGGGGATCGTAGCGGCGGGTTCGACCGCGTCGCGACGCGGTTCCCGGGGACGTTCCGCCGAGTTGCGGGATCTCGACTTGACGGCTGCAGCTTCGTCGTGCAAAGTTCGCTCGTACTTTGCGCCGTGAAGTTCTCTGCTTCGATTCACTCCCAGCCTCGCGAGGTCCCCTTGGCGACTCACACCCTCGATCCCTCCCCCCGCCGCTTCATTCCGTTGTGGGAATCCACGATCGGCCTGACGACGCTGCTGTTGCCCGGAGCCGCGTTCGTCTGGGGCCTCCTGCAGGTCTCCGGCCGCGCCGGCTACGTCGATCTCGCGCGACCCGACACCGTGCCGTGGACCCTGTGGACGATCGGCGTCGCCGGCACGATCGCGTTGATCGCCGGGCTGCTCGACCTCCACTACCACGTGACCGGGAAACGCGTCGTCAGCAAGCGCGAGCGTCACGGCGAGCTGATCGCGCTCGGGCTCGGCGGCGCGCCGCTGCTCGTGCTGATGATGCTGGCGAGCGTCGCCGACGATCCGCGCAAGCTGCTGACGCCGATCGTCGTCGTGCTCGGCTTCACGGTCGTGATGGTCTGCCTCGACGAGTTCGTCTACCACCGCCGCGCCTGTACGCGGTACGAGGCCACGCTGCATCGCGTGATCGTGTTCGGCAACGGCGCCGCGTTCCTCGCGTGGTTCCACTGGCTGTCGGGCCGTGGTTGACGAAGCGATCTCCGCCGCCGGCTGGCTGCGGCGCGCGGATGCGTGGCTCGTTCGGCATCCCGACCTCGAGCACGCCGCGCGCGGCGTCCGCGGATTCGGCGGCGGCGGCACGTGGATGATCGCCGCGATGGCCACCATCCGCGGCCGGCCGATCCCGGCCGGAACCGCGCCGTTCGTGCGGCTCGGCGTGACCAAGTACGCGAAGTGCGCCGCGGCGGCGTTCGGTGCGTTCACGGCGACCGTGCCGTGGGGAGTCGCCAGCGCGCTCGTGCTCGCGGTGCTGGCGTTCTATGCCGCCGAGGCGCGCTCGGTGTTCGTGTTCCCGGCGACGATCGACTTCGGGCGCCGGGGCCGCAAGGCCGCCGCGGCGCTGCATCGGCGCGCCGGCGGCACGATCACCGTGATGACGCGCGTGCTGCCGATCGCCGCGTTCATGGTGTTCGGATGGATCGCGAACGCACGACCGAGACGCAACTTCGCGCTCGGCTGCTTGGCGATCGTCCTGTGGTACGAGTCCCTGCGCCACCGCGAGGCATCAACGCCGTGCGTCGTCGAACTCGGAGCGACGGCGCCGCTGACGATCCGGCGGATCGGCGCGTCGCATGGCGCCGCTGGCGCGAACGGCGACGCGACGGCGGTCGAACCGACGGTCACGCGCGTGCTCTACGCCAGCGATCTGCACCTCGGAGCGTGGGGCTCGGAGCGCGCGATGCGCGATCTGCTGCGCATCACGATCCGAGAGCGCCCGGACGTCGTGCTGCTCGGCGGTGATCTGGTCGACGCGCGCCGCGCGCTGCCGGAGCTGTCGGCGTGGATCCGCCGGCTCGCGCGATTCGCCGTCGTCGGCGCGGTGCCGGGGAATCACGACTCGCGCGTCGCCGGCCGCGTGGAAGCAGCCGTCGTCGCGGGCGGCGGACATTGGCTGCTCGATCGGCCGCTCCGCCTCGCGGGCCTGCGCATCGACGGCGCACCGACGCCGCCGTCGACGCGGGCCGAGCGCCGTTTGCTCTGCGCGCATCACCCGGCACGGTTCACAACGGCCGTCGCGTCGAACTACGACTTCGTGCTCGCCGGTCATCTGCACGGCGGCCAAGCGATCGTCGCGGACGTCGGCGGCCGGCACTACCCGGGCGCGTTGCTCTCGCGCTGGACCGGTCCGACGTTCGTCGCGGCGAACACGACGATGTGGGTCAGCCGCGGAGTGGCCGACACGTTGCCGATCCGCTTCCGCTGCCCGCGCGAGGTGTTGCTGGTGACCGTCTCGGGCGCGGAATCCAGTCATTGCATAACGGCCGCAACGACCGCACTCCACGCCGCTTTCGCGCGCTGAAACACACCGAGCCCGCCGCGACGTACGAAAAAAGGCTTGTCGATCGCGCGGAGCTCGGCATCATCGCGAACAACTCGAGCGGCGCTTCGCCTGCGCTAGCGCTCGCCGCCTCGGAGTGTTCATCATGTCCCTCGATCGCGTACGCATCGCGGCCACAGCGGCCGCCGTGTTCGTCCTCGCGTTGCATCCTTCCGTCGCGAGCGGGCAGACGCCCGTTCTCGACCCCGACCACCGGTTCGAACCCTGGGCCTGGGACTTCCAGTCGCCTGTTCCGGACGGTCACGCGGTATGGAAACGGCATCTGTTCTGGGAGGACAACGCGAATACCGCGTTCGTCCTCGCTCACGAACTCGTCAAGCTCCCCGGGCAGACGGGGAGTCACCCGGAAGTCGTGCTGTTCAACGAAGCCCAGTTCATCCCGCCCGTCGGCGTCGCACTCGCATCGGGTGAACTGCGCAAGATCGCGCTAGGATCCGTCGCCGACCGCGGCGTCCAGATCCTCGTCAACGCGCGGAATTCGCAGATCGGTGGGGTTCCGTCCATCACGGATCTCTATCCGGATCCGACGTTCTTCATCGGTGTGAA
>JAEUIB010000413.1 GCA_016795255.1 Planctomycetota bacterium | reverse complement strand
CGTCGCCGCGTGGCGGCGGCGCACGGATGCGGCGTTGCGTCGATCGCGGATCGACGTGCTCGACGTGCCGGTGCCGACGGTCGCCGGCAAGGACGTCGTCGCGCCCGCGCTGATGCGGTTCTTCCGCATGCGCGAACTGCGTGGAGCGAAGCGGTGAGCGGCGCGCCCAACTCGCGGACCACGGTGCGCGCGATGCTCGTGGCGCTCGTCGCGATCGCGACGGTCGGTGCGGCGCGGATCGAGGTCTCGCAGCACGTGCGGCTCGAGCGGCCCGCCGACGCGATCGAGTTCGGCAAGCCGTTCACGCTCGTCGTCGAGCGTCGCTGGAGCACGGACCTGCGCGGACCACCGTGGGACGACGCGCAGCTCGCGCCGTTGTTCGTCACCGAGACCGAGCGCGCCGAGCGCGTCGATGCCGACGACGACGTCGTGCTGCAGACGATCCGCTTCGACGCGATCGCGTTCGAGCGCGACGTGGTCCGCATCGGCAAGCCGCGCTGGGGCGCGACGACGGCCGACGGCGCAGTGATCCCGGCGGTCGGTGCCGAGCTCGAACTCCGTGTGACGTCGGCGTTGCCGGCCGACGATGCCGGCGTCCCGGAATTGCCGGGCGAGCCGTTCCCCGAGCCGAACTCGGTGAGCCGCTGGCTCGTGCCGATCGGCGTCGTCGCGGCGGCGCTGATCGCGTGGCTGCTGCGCAGTGCGAAGCGAACGCGCGGGACCGAGGCGTTGGCCGGTCCGGATCGCCGCGAGCCGTGGCGAAGCCGCATCGACGGCGTCGACGATGCGGCGCCGGAGCGTTCGATCGAACGACTCGCGCGCATCGTCCGCGAAGCCGTCGCCAGCGATCCGCGCTGGCCGGCGCTCGAACGCACGACCGAAGAATTGACGACGGCGCTGGCCGCGGACCCGGCGATCGAGGCACGCGCGATCGAGTCGCTACGGACCGTGTTGGAAGCCGCGGACGGCGTCAAGTTCGCCGAGCGCGCCGTCACACGCCCCGACGTCGTCGCGATCCAGGCGGCGTCGAGTGCGTTCGTCGACGCGTGGTTCGCGGCGCCGGAGCGGCGCGCATGAATCCGCTCGACGTCAGCTTCGCCGCTCCGGAGTTCCTGTGGGCGTGCGCGCTCGCGCCGCTCGTCGCGTGGTTGCGGCATCGGCCGCGGCCGGTCGCGATCCCGTTCGCCCCGTTCGCGTTCGCACGCGATCTACCGGCGACGTGGCGCACGCGGCTCGCGCCGTGGCCGCGCGTCGTCGAGTGCGTCGCGATCGCGCTGCTGTTCGCGGTGCTCGCGCGGCCGCGCGCGAGCGTCGACGACGACGGCGAGCGCGAAGGCATCGACATCGTGCTGTGCCTCGACGTGTCGTCGTCGATGACGGCGAAGGACCTCGACCCGGAGCGGCCGCGGCTCGCGGTGGTCAAGGAAGCCGCGGCGCGCTTCGTCCGAGCGCGTGCCGACGACCGGATCGGCATCGTCACGTTCGCGCGCTATCCCGACGTCGTGTCGCCGTGCACGTTCGACCATCGCGCGGTGCTCGACGCGATCGACGCGATCACGTGGGTCGAAGCCGACGGCGCCGAGGATGCGACCGGGATCGGTGCCGCGGTCGCGCGCAGTGCCGCACTGTTGTCGCGTTCGGCCG
Organism: Planctomycetota bacterium; assembly: GCA_016795255.1. Taxonomy (GTDB): domain Bacteria; phylum Planctomycetota; class B15-G4; order B15-G4; family JADJEK01; genus JADJEK01. The sequence continues at coordinate 585 of JAEUIB010000413.1, read as the reverse complement.
GTCGATCGAAGGTCGTCGTGCTGCTGACCGACGGCGAGGAGAACGTCGGCACCCGCGACGCACCGCAGGAGATCGCCCCGATCCACGCGGCGCAGTTGTGCGCGGAGCTCGGCGTGCGCGTCTACGCGATCGCCGCCGGGCTCGGCCGCTACGCGCCGACGGTGATCGGCGCCGGCACGTTCGAGCCGATCGACACGCGCCCGATCCAACGCTTGGCGACGCGCAGCGGCGGGCGGTTCTTCGCCGCTCGCGACGCGTCGGCGCTCAGCGACGTCTACGCGGAGATCGATGCGCTGGAAGCCGCGGCGTCGCGCATCCCGCGTCGAGTGTTCGAGGATCGCAGCGCGTGGTTCGCCGGGCTCGGACTCGTGCTGTTCGCGCTCGCGCGGATCGTCCGGGTCCGCGTGCTGGAGGGCGTCGCATGAGCGGGCTCGCGGTGTGGCCGCCGCTCGCGGAGTTCGTCGGCGGAGGGCCGCTGCTCGTCGCGTTGGCGTTCGCGGGCTGGGTGGGTCTCGCGCGGCTCGATCGGCGGACCGACGCGGTGGTCGGCGTCCGCGTGCGAGCCGGACTCGATCGGCCGCGGCC
>JAEUIB010000390.1 GCA_016795255.1 Planctomycetota bacterium | reverse complement strand
CTGACGCGGCTGTTCGCCGTCCTGGATCAGTTGCCGAACGACAGACCGAGGAACTGATGCGACGCGGCCGTGCCGAACTCGCCGGGGTACCAGTGCTGGCCGTTCGCCGCCGACAGCCCCGTGCTCGAGCCGTAGAAGACGTTCATCGTGCCGCACAGCGTGTACCCGAGGTAGGTGTCGAACGGCGCTGCGACCGCGAGGTCGTCGCGGAAGTCGCCGTTGAAGTCCGCGACGTGCATCGCGAAGCCGAACGCCGCGCCCGTCAGCGGTTCGCCGATCACGTCCGCAGTGGCTCGCGTGAACAGCTTCGAGTCGGAGATGTCGCCGTCGCCGCCGTACTTGACGACGAACTGTCCCGCGCCGAGCGTGCCGCCGGTGCCGCCGACCTGACCGACGGTGACGAACGGCGAACCGACGACGAAGTCCTGACGACCGTCGGCGTTGAAGTCGCCGACCACCAGCGACTCGCCGTTGCTCGCGGCGCCGAAGCCGGACGCCCCCATCGAGACGTTGTTGGTGGCGTCGAACACGCCAGCCGTCGACTCGATGCGGAACGCGAGGCCGTTGCCACCGTTGGTGCCCGGCGCGCCGATCAGCAGATCGCCGTCACCGTCGTGGTCGAAGTCGCAGACGGCGAGACTGTCGCCGAAGCGCGCCTGTGCGTCCGGCGGCACGCCCCACAGATCGCTCAGGTCGTGGATCGCGTTCTTGTTCGCCGACAGGCCTTTCTTTCCTCCTCGCAGGATCGCGACCGCGCCGAAGTGCGACTGGTCGCCGTGCAGCCGTTGCTCGCGCCGGACCTGGATCACGAGATCGTCGCGACCGTCGCCGTCGACGTCGCCCGCCGCCAGCGTCGAGCCGAACTCGTCGCCCGCTTCGGCCTTGTCCTTGATGCCGGACGAGTCCTGGTGCCACAGGCGGTCCTTCACGCCGGTGAGGCCGGCCTTCGAGCCGCGGAACACGTGGACCGCGCCGGCGCGCGTCTTCTTGCCGACGGTCTCGAGCACGCCGACCGCGAGATCGACGAAGTTGTCGGCGTCGAACTTGCCGGCGACGAGCGCGCCACCGAACCGCTCGTCGAACTCGCACTTGTCGGCGATCGACTTCACGTCCTGATGCAAGACGCGGTCGAACACGAGTCCTTGCGATCCGCCGCGGAACACGAACACGGCGCCGGCGCGCACGACGTCGCCGACCGGAGCCTCCGGCGCACCGACGGCGAGATCGTCGAAGCCGTCGTTGTCGAAGTCTCCGATCGCGTACGCCGTCCCGAAGTCGACCCCGGTCGGATCACCGACGTCGCCGAGCGGCGGCTCGATCAACAGCACGGAGCCGGACGTCGCGAGCCCGCCGAAGGCGGCGTAGAGCACGCGGATCGCGCCGATCTCCGCGCTTCCGGGGATCGGCATGCGGATCGACACGGCGAGATCGTCGCGGCCGTCGCCGTTGAAGTCGCCGGCATGCGCGACGAGCGGAACCGCGGTGAGACCGAACGTGAACACGAACGAACGAACGATGGGATGCATGGGAGAGCTCCTTCGATGCCCTTCGCGTGGAAGGGCCGGGACGTCGGCCACGAATTCCGCGGCGAGTTCGCACGCCTGGCGCGACGCCGCGCGACACGCGGCGCACTGGAACGAATCGACCCCTCGGACCCGCATGGGCCCGAGGGGTCGACGGCGGACGCGATCGCGTTCGCGCATCACTTCATGCGCAAGCCCATGAGCTGGAAGCTCTGCGCGACTCCGATCGGCGCGCCGAACCACCACTGGCTGTTGGTTCCGGTCACGAGCTCGGTCGTCGAGCCGCGCAGCACGTTGACGCCGCCGCACATGGACGCGGATCCGATCGAATCGAACGGGACGCCGATCGCGAGGTCGGTGCGACCGTCGGCGTCGAAGTCACCCGACGCGAGCGCGGTCCCGAAGTTCGCACCGGAGTTCGGCGTGCCGAGGACGTTCGGCGTGTCGCGCGTCACGTACACCGCGTTCAGCGAGTCGAGGCCCGTCGCAGCGCCCCGCATCACGACGGTGACTCCCGCATCCGCGACGCCGGTGAGGAACTTCGAGAACGGGACGCCGACCGCGAGGTCGTCGAAGCCGTCGCCGTTGAAGTTGCCGACTTCGACCGCCCAGCCGTAGCGGCCGCCGTCGCCGATCGCGAGACCCTTGTGGCCCGCCAGATCGACGGTCGTGCTGGTGATCGGCACGAAGAACAGCGCTCCGTCGTCGGAGCCCGCGGCGACCACGTCCCAATTCGGGGCGCCGATCACGAGGTGACGCTTGCCGTCCCCGTCGAAGTCGCCGAACGCGAGCGACGCACCGAACGAGCCGGTCGGGTCGAAGTTGGTCGAGTTGAGGTCGGCGTTGTCGAACAGCGCGTCGTTCTTGCTGGTGAGACCTTTCTTGCTGCCGCGCAGCAACGCGACGGCGCCGGTGACTTCGGTCGTCCCGTGGACGGTGACCTCGAACGGCACACCGATCGCGAGGTCGGCGAAGCCGTCGCCATCCGCGTCGCCCGCGGCGAGGACCGTTCCGAACAACTCCTCGACGGCGGGATCGCTCTCGATGCCCTTCGACGCTTGCGACCAAACTTGGTCCTTCTTGGCGTTCAGGCCCTTCTTCGAGCCGTAGACGACCTGGACCGCACCGGCCGCCGGCGCCTTCGCGACGTTCTCGAGCACGCCGATCGCGAGATCGTCGAAGCCGTTGCCGTCGAAGTCACCGGCAGCGAGCGAGAAGCCGAAGTAGTCGAACTCCTCGCACTTGTCCTTCATGCCCTTCTGGTTCTGGTGCAGCAGACCCGCCGCGACGAGACCGGTCGGCGTCCCGCGGAACAGGCTGACGGCGCCGGCATCCGCGATCGTCTTGAACTTCGCGAACGGCGCCGAGACCGCGAGGTCGTCGAAGCCGTCGGCGTCGAAGTCGCCGATCGCCATCGCCAGGCCGAAGTCGACGCCATTGGGATCGCCGACGATCGGCGTGGTCGTCTCGGTCAGCGTCTGCATGCCGTTCGACGACAAGCCTCCTGCGTTGGCGTAGAGCACTTGGATCGCGCCGACCGGCGCCGGACCACCCGTCAACGTGACGCCGATGGCCAAGTCGTCGAAACCGTCGCCGTTGAAATCGCCGCCGTGGGCGGACAGCGCGAGCACGGCGACGGAGAGAACACTCGAAGTGAGGACGATGCTGGGGTTCATGGGAAATCTCCTTTCCCCGCTTCGCGTGATCCGCGGCGCGCGACGGCCAGGAATTCCAGCGCGTCGCGCGATTCATTCACGATCGGACCGCAACTCGCGCGCTGCGGCCGCGCGCGCCAACGCGGCGACGCCCGCGGCGAACGAAAGCGCCCCCGCGCGTCCGTTCCGGTCGCGCGGGGGCGTGAGTTCGCGGGCAGCGCCGTGATCAGTTCAGTGAGATGCCGAGGTTCTGTCCGTTCTGCGTCGCGCCGAACGGCGAACCGAACCACCACTGGCTGTTCGTCGCGGTGATGAAGCTCGACGCCGAGCCGCGCAGCACGTTGACGCCGCCGCACGAGTCCGCGGTGCCGATCTTGTCGAAGGGCGCGCCGATCGCGAGGTCCTCGCGGCCATCGCCGTCGTAGTCGCCGGCCGCGAGCGTCAAGCCGAACCGGGCGTACGGATTCGCGGCGCCGAGGACGTCCGGCGTGCTGCGCGTGAAGTACAGCGC
>JAEUIB010000380.1 GCA_016795255.1 Planctomycetota bacterium | reverse complement strand
CGCCCAAACCCGCCCACGTGAATTGGGGTCTGTCCCCGTTTGAATTGGGGTCTGTCCCCATCCGCAAGTTGGGGCCTGCGCGAGCTCGCGAAAAGGGGTCTGTCCCCGTTTGCGGCGCCCGGAGCCCCACGCGGGGTCTGTCCCCATCTGCGTTGCGCGCCCGATCTCGAAAAGGGGTCTGTCCCCGTTTGCGGACCGACCCCGTCAGTCCCTCACGAACCAGATGTTGCGGTAGCGGACCGGGTTGCCGTGGTCTTGCAGCAGGATCGGGCCCGTCGCGCGCTCGGCATCGCCGAGGCCGCCGCCGGTCGGGCCCGGGAGTTCGACGTCGTCCTGCACGAGGACGCCGTTCCACCAGATGCTCGCGCGCGCGTTCTTCGTCTTGTTGCCCTGCGCGTCGAACTCCGGCGCGACGAAGCGGATGTCGTACGTCTGCCACGTCCGCGGCGGGCGCGCCGCGTTCTCGGTCGGCGTCGCGACGCCGTAGATCGCCGCGCAATCGCCGCCGCCCGGCACGAGTCCGAACGAGTCGAGCACCTGGCACTCGTAGCGACCCGCGAGGTAGACGCCGCTGTTGCCGCGCGCTTGGCCGGTCACCTCGGGCGGGTACTGCGGCGTCATGAACTCGACGTGCAGGACGCCGCTGCCGAACTCCTCCTTCGTGCGCAGGTCACCACCACCCGCAACCTCGAGTGCGGCGCCGTCCGACGTCCACTTCGGCGCGGAACCATCGACGTGCGACCACTGCGTCGGCTTCGCATCCGCGCCGAGCAGGATCGTCGCGCCCTTCGGCGCCGCGGCCGGGACGTCGGGACCGCGGATCGCCCACGACAGGCCTTCGACGACGTGCGTCAGGAAGCGCGGATCGCGCCACACCTCTTCGCGATGCCCGAGCGCGGTGTACAGCATCCGACCGCGAGCGACGTTCATCCACCACGCGAGGCCGTAGTCCTCGTCGGCGCGGTTGCCTTTCGTCTTGTCGATCGACGTGACGTCGAGCGACAGCAGCACGTTCAGCGGATGGCGATGCCAGTTCTTGAACGTGTAGATCTCGTCGGTGATCTCGAAGTTCGGATCGAGATGAGCCGTCGCCGGATGCTCGCCGTCCTCGACCGTCACGCGGACCTTCTCGTGCCACGGATGGCCGTTGAACTGTCCGCCGACGATGCGCAGGTACCACGGCTGCTCGTACCACGTGTCGGTCGCCGGATGGATGCCGACGAACGCGCCGCCGCCCTTGATCCACTGTTCGAGCGCGCGCTGCTGCTCGCCGTCGATCGGCAGTTCACCGGTCGTGTAGAAGACCACGGCCGCGTAGCGCGCGAGGTTCTCCGCGGTGATCGCCGCGCAATCCTGCGTCGCCGTGACGTCGAAGCGATCCCCGGCGGCTTCGATCAAGCGCAGCTCGGCGAAGCTCAGGTGCGTCGGCTCGGCGCGCGTGACGACCGAGTGGCGGAAGCCCGCCGAATGCGTGAGGAACAACACCTTCGGCTTCGCCGGAGCGGCCGCCGCCGACTCCTTCGCGCCCGGTACGTTCACGAGCGTGTAGTACGCCTGGTCGTGCAGCAGCGGCTCGCCGGCGACGTTCTTCACGCCGGCCGCCGCGAGTTCGTGCACGTAGCCCGCGCGCATCGACGACACGCCGAGCCGCACCTTGCGCGGCGACAGCACTTCGACGCGGTCGATGCCGACGACGGCCTTGTCCGTCTCCGGCGCTCCGTACTCCGCGTGGTACTCGTACGTGTACGAGATCATCGCGTACGACTTCGGATCGCCGGCGCTCGCGCGATCGACGTCCTGCGTGAACTCGAGCTCGAATCCGCCCGGCACCGCGTGCATCGTCAGGATCTCGAACGGCGTGACGCCCTTGAACACGATGTGCTCGAGCCCGAAGCGCGCGCGCCCCACCGACGTCCAGCCGCGATCGGTCTCGCCGATGAACATCGAGCCGTCCGGCGCGAACGCGACGCGGTTGACGCCGCACGCGAGGTTCGACAGGAACGGGAAGCAGGCGCCTTGCCAGTGCCCGTCGACCTCTTGCAGCGCGACGCGCATGACGACCGCGCTGAGCTGATCGCCGACGAACATCTGCCCGGTGAACGGACCGAACTTGCCGCCGGTGCGGTCGATCGCGATGTCGGCCGCGCTCTGGCCCATCTTCTCGTACGGGAACCAGATCGCCGGCGGCTGGCGCGCGGGGCGCTCGTCGGCGGACTTCAGGTCGGAGCGCCAGCGCAGACTCGACGGATGGCCGTGCCACGAGCCCGGCGCCAGCATCGACATGCGGTTCGTGCCGACGTAGTCGCCCTGGTTGTCGACGTAGAACACGTGGTCGTCGTCGAGCACGCCGATGCCGTTCGGACTGCGCAGTCCGTCGCAGATCCACGTCGCGTTCCCCGAGCGATCGACCTTCAGCGCGGAGCCGCGCCACGGCACGAGCGCCTTGCCGAGCGAACCGCAGAAGCCGACGTTCAGCGTGACCCACGCGTTGCCCTGGCTGTCCCACTTCGGGCCGAACGCGAACTCGTGGTAGTTGCCGCTCGCTTCCCAATCGGTGCAGAACGCGTCGTAGAGGTCGGCACGATCGTCGCCGTCCTCGTCGACCATGCGCGTGAGCTCACCGCGCTGGACGCAGTAGACCGCTTCGCCGTCGGCGTCCTGACGCACGCCGAGCCCGAGCGGTTCGTGCAGGCCGCTCGCGAACCGCTTGAACGTCACGTCGAACGGCGGATCCGCGTACGCGTTCTCGACGATGTAGACGTCGCCGCGCCGCGTGCAGACGATCGGCCGACCGTCCTTCAGGAAGTCGAGGCCGCCGACTTCGAGCTCGACGCCGTTCGGCACTCGCAGCGGCAGCACGTCCCAGTAGCGACGATCGGCCGTCGGCGGGAAATCGCGGTCGAGCCAGTAGTACAGCGCCGCGCCGAGCTCGGGGTCGAGCGCCGCGCGCGAGTTGACCTGGAACGACCAACCGCCGAGCCCTTGCCCGACCTTCAGCAGCACGTGGTTGACGCCCGCCTTCAGCTCGAGCTTCAGCGTGTCGTCCTCGGAGTTGAAGCCGCGCTCGACGTCCCGATCGAGCGCGAGCTTGCCGTTCACCCACGCGCGACAGCCGTCGTCCGAGCCCATCGTCACCGTCACGGTGCGATCGACGTCGGAGCGGACCGTCGTGTACGCGTACGTGCACGACGCTTCGTTGAGTTCCTGATCGTCGTAGCGCACGAGATCGACGAACCGCGACGCGTCCTCGTCGATGCGCGTCCAGCGCGCTTCGACGCCCTTCTTGCCGACCCACGCGCGCGTGAGGTCCGGCCCTGGTCCGTTCGCCACCATCGCCGACAGTTCGGCCTCGGGAGCGAGCGCCGTCGCGAGGTCGTTCTTGCCCTGCACGTACGGGAACGGGCCGAGCAGATGCCAGTGGT
>JAEUIB010000364.1 GCA_016795255.1 Planctomycetota bacterium | reverse complement strand
AGCGCATCGTCTCGAGCTCGGGCAGCAGCCCGGACTTCTCGAGGTACGACGTCACGACGCGCGAACCCGGGGCGAGGCTCGTCTTGACCCACGGCTTGGTGCGCAGGCCGCGCGCGGCGGCCTTCTTCGCGAGCAATCCGGCGGCGATCAGCACCGACGGGTTCGACGTGTTGGTGCAGCTCGTGATCGCCGCGATGACGACGCCGCCGTGGCGGAGTTCGAACGGAGTGTCGCCGAGCGAGCCCGCACCGCGGCCGACGTCGGGCGCTCCGGCCTTCTTCAGGCTCGGCAGCGCGGCGGCGAACGTCTTCTTCATGTCGCCGAGGCGGACGCGATCCTGCGGGCGCTTCGGCCCGGCGAGGCTCGGCTCGACGCTGTCGAGATCGAGCGCGACGACTTCGCTGTACTCGGCCTGCGGCGAATCCGCGGTGTGGAACACCCCCTGCGCGGTCATGTAGTCGCGCACGAGGTCGATCGACGCTTGCGACCGGCCGGACAACGCGAGGTAACGCAGCGTCTCCTCGTCGACCGGGAAGATGCCGCACGTCGCGCCGTACTCCGGCGCCATGTTCGCGATCGTCGCGCGATCGGCGAGCGGAAGGCTCGACATGCCCGGGCCGAAGAACTCGACGAACTTGTTGACGACGTTCTTCTTGCGCAGGATTTCGGTGACCGTCAGCACGAGGTCGGTCGCCGTGACGCCTTCGCGCAACTTGCCCGACAAACGGAAGCCGACGACTTGCGGGATCAACATCGACACCGGCTGACCGAGCATCGCCGCTTCGGCCTCGATTCCGCCGACGCCCCAGCCGAGGACGCCGAGCCCGTTGATCATCGTCGTGTGCGAATCGGTGCCGACGACGGTGTCGGGGAACGCGAATCCGCCGCCTTCCATCACCACGCGCGCGAGGAACTCGAGGTTGACCTGGTGGACGATGCCGGTCTCGGGCGGCACGACCTTGAAGTTCGCGAGCGCCTTCTGGCCCCAGCGCAGGAACGTGTATCGCTCGCCGTTGCGCGCGAACTCGAGCGCGGTGTTCTTGGCGCGCGCGTCGGGCGTTCCGGCGGCGTCGACTTGCACCGAGTGGTCGATGACGAGTTCCGTCGGCAACAGCGGATTGATGCGGCGCGGATCGCCGCCGAGTTGCGCCATCGCGGCCCGCATCGCGGCGAGGTCGACGACGGCCGGCACGCCGGTGAAGTCCTGCATCAGTACTCGCGCCGGCGTGAACGCGATCTCGCGATCCGGCTCGGCCGTCGGGTTCCAGCGGACCAGCGCTTCGATGTCGGCGGCGGTGACGACGGTCCCGTCCTCGTGGCGGAGCAAGTTCTCGAGCAGGATGCGCAGCGAGAACGGCAGCCGGCTGGCCGACAACCCCGCCGCATCGAGGGCCGGGATCCGGGCGATCGACAGCGAACGGCTGCCGCTTGTCAGGGTCGTCTTGGTGCGGAACGTGTCCTTCATCGTCGGGCTCTCGAGATGGGATTGCGGGGGGCGCGAAACGAAGCGCGGGACTCTAAACAACGCGCGCCGAAAGTCGGCCCGCAAACAGCACGTCGCGCGCGCATCTCCTTCACAAGTCGTGGAATGATCGGCACTCCCGTCCGCCTGCCCGACCCGAGCCGGTGTCGGGCGAGGCGCCGAAGTCACACGTCTCATCGTCGGAAGTGGAATCCCCCCGCGTGCGGACGGACAAAAAATTCAAAGCGTGGGTTACGAACCGGGATCCATGCCGTATCACTGCGCGAGTCCTGAACGTCATTTCGATGACCGGAGGGACTCTGGAGAGCAGCGCCGGGGTTGCCACGCCGAAGGTGTAAAACCCTCTCTCTCCTCCCAGTTCCCTGAACAGGGGTTTCCCCGGCCTCCTCTCGACCAAGCCAACCCTCCGGTCTCTCCACAACCACACTCATTCCGAAGACCCCCGGTTCGCCGGGGGGTTGGCTCCTTTCCTTCCGCGCGCCACGCGCCGCGCCCTCCCCCACACCGCCTACGTGAACGCGTCCGCGCCTCCAACGCCCGGACAGGATTCGGATCGTGCCATTGGTCCGCTCGACGGGGCGCGCCTCCGAGATCCCTCCGCGATGACGCCGGTGGTCGCCCGACCCAGTGCCCGCCGACTCCGTCAATGGTTGAATGGGCTGCTAGGCTTCGTGCATGAGTACTCCCAACGCTCGCTACGGCCGACAATCGCTGGTCGCCGAGATCGGCGCACAGGGCCAGGCCCGCATCGAGAAGAGTGACGTCGCCATCGTCGGCGTCGGCGCGCTCGGCTGCCAAGAGGCCGCGCTGCTCGCGCGCGCCGGCGTCGGCCGCTTGCGGTTGATCGACCGCGATTTCGTCGAGGAGACCAACCTGCAGCGTCAGGTGCTCTACGAAGAGTCCGACGCGCGCGACGCGTTGCCGAAGGCCGAAGCCGCCCGCGCGCACCTGAGCCGCGTGAACGCGTCGATCCGGATCGACGCCCACGTCCGTGACGTCACGCCGAGCAACATCGACGCACTGCTGTCCGGAGTCGACGTCGTCGTCGATGGTTCGGACAACTTCGAAGTGCGGTACCTGGTCAACGACTGGTGCGTGAAGTCCGGCACGCCGTGGATCTACGCCGCGGCGGTCGGCACGAGCGGGCTCATGATGCCGATCCTGCCGCGCGTGACGCCGTGCTTGCGGTGCCTGTTCGAAGATCCGCCGCCGCCGGGCACCGCGGCGACGTGCGACACGGTCGGCGTGCTCGGGCCGACGACGAGCCTCGTCGGCTCGCTGGCGGCGCTCGAAGCACTGAAGATCCTCGCCGGCAAGACCGACGCCGTGCGTCGCGGACTCGTTCGCGCCGAACTGTGGACGAACGAACTCTCCAGCGTGAACCTCGCCGGACCGACGCCCGGCTGCCCCTGCTGCGACCTCGGGAACTACGCGTTCCTCGACGCGGCCGACGTCGGATCGACCGAACTCTGCGGCCGCGACGCGGTCCAGGTGCGCGCCCCGCGCGGCCGGACGTTCGAGTTCGAGCGCATTCGGTCCGCGCTTCGCGCGCGCCAGGACGTCGCCGACAACGGGTACCTGCTGCGGATCACCGACGGCGAACTCTCGATCACGCTGTTCCCGGACGGGCGCGCGATCGTCAAGGGCACGACCGACGCGGGACGCGCCCGATCGGCCTACGCGCGACTCGTCGGCATCTGAACCACGCCAAGCGGCGACGCGACTTCCAAAGCGCCCGGCCCCATCCAACCGATGACGACGCGACCCCCGCGACCGAACGTGTCGGTCGCGGGGGTCGGTCGAGTTCGGACGACGTTCGGACCGCGGTCAGGG
>JAEUIB010000362.1 GCA_016795255.1 Planctomycetota bacterium | reverse complement strand
CGTCGCCGGCCCCTGTCCGGGCACGTCGTCGGTGACGCGATCGTGGAACGCCGTCGACGGCTGCGGCAACGTCTCGCCGACGGTGAGTCAGACGATCACCATCGTCGACACGACGCCACCCTCGATCAGCGCCCTTCCCGGCCCGACCACCATCGAGTGCCCGGCGGTTCCGCAGTTCGCGACGCCCACGGCGACGGACGCGTGCAGCTCAGCGACGCTGACTTTCCTGGACTCGACGAGTGGGACCTGCCCGGTGGTCCACACCCGCCTGTGGACCGCGACGGACGCGTGTGGCAACACGAGCACCGCGAGTCAGTCGATCTCGGTGAACGACACGATTCCGCCGACGATTGTGTGTCCGGCGCCGGTCACCGTCGCGTGCAACGGATCGACGAGCCCCAGTGCGACCGGATTCGCGACGGCAAGCGATGCCTGCAGCGGAACGCTCACGCCGACCCACAGCGACGCCACCGTCCCGGACGGCCTTGGAGGCTTCCTCATCACGCGAACGTGGACGGCGACGGATGCGTGCGGTCACTCATCACAGTGCCAGCAGTCGATCACGGTGACGCCGCCCGGCATCTGTGGCTGCGGCGACCCGAACGGCCAGCCGATCACGCAGTGCGCGAACCTTCCGCCTCCGGTCGGCGTGTCGACCTGCACGGGCGTCACCGCGCCGTTCGCCTATGTGTCGAATGCCGACGACCTTTGCGATTGCGTTGCCGGCGACTGCCCGCAAACGGACTGCACATTCGTGCCCGGCGGCTTGCTGTCGCGCATGTACACCCTCAGCGGACCGCCGACCGGCACTGGCTGGTCGTGGATCATCACCTCACCCGACTTCGCGGGCGGAAAGATCATCGTCGGCTGCTGCGTGCCCGGTGTCCCCTCGACCGGCACGACGTTCCAGATCGCCCAGGCCTTCGCCCAGAGCATCAACAGTCGAGGTGCCGCGCTGACCTGCGATCCAGCGACGCAGTTGCAGGCGCTCGCGCTACCGGGCGCAGGGAACACCGCGTACCTCACGCTGCGTGTCGGCGACGACATCCTCACGACGCCGAATCCGTCGTGGCAGTTGGGCGTTGCGCCATGCGGCGGACCGACGACTCCGAACGGATGGTGCTTCGCCCAGACTTTCACCACCGACCCACCGGCCAGCACGCAGTGCTTCTTCAACCCGACGTTGATCGAGATTCCCGCATCGGGCTTCGACTGCAATGGCAACGAGGTCGACGACGCCTTCGACATCGAGCTGGGCACGAGCCTCGACCTTGACGGCGACGGCGTGCCGGACGAGTGCCGGAAGTGCGTTGGCGACCTCGACGGCGATCACATCGTCGGCGCTCCGGATTTGGCGATTCTGCTTGGCGCGTGGGGCGGCAACGGCGCCGCCGACTTCGACGGGAGCGGAAGCGTCGACGCGCCGGATCTGGCGGTCTTGTTGGGCGCGTGGGGGCCGTGCCCGTGAGCCGAGCGCTCGGCGCGATCGTCACGTCGGATGACAGCATTTCAGAGACTCGGATCGGCCGAGTGCACGACAGGTCAGGCGAGCAAGCGCTCGCATCAACAGGAGATCAGAGATGACATGGAACATGCAACGCCGCGCTCGCGCGGAATCGAGGGGCTCGACGCTCGTCACCACAGGAGCGACTCTGGTCGCGATCGTCTCCGCGGCCGGCGCAGGCGATCCGTGTGGAACGGGAGGTTCGTGTTTCGAGGCGCACGCCGCGCCGGGGTGCAGCCAGATCCTTTGCTGCGAGTCCGTCTGTGGGCTCGACCCATTCTGCTGTGAGCTGTCGTGGGACGTGGCCTGCGCTGAGACAGCGGGGATCGTCTGTCCGCCGCCTGTCGTCACCATGGGCCTGCCGCACACCGCGCTCGGCAACGCGAATCTCGCCACCCTACCGAACGGGTCGCTGCAGGTCTCCAACCTCGGCAGCACCGGCAACGATGGTGTGAGGGTCGAACTCGGCAACGCGACTGGCCTGGGACTCGACTGCGGATGGGCCACGCTGCCAACCTCCGGCGCGATGACACTCCGCCAGCTCGGTCCCGAGAACCAACTCCTGGGCACGATGACGGTCACCTTTGGGCCTGAGACGTTCGTCTATGAACCGGACTTCTCCGCCCAGGGCTCCGCGACCTACACGTTGACCGCGCTGCTCGAGGGCGAGGTCGTGCTCGAAGCGCCGGGGCTTTCGGGAGCCGCCATCAGCCACGCCGCTGTTGGATTCTCCGCCAAGCCGCCGGGAAAGTGGAAGTGCTTCTGGAAGCCGTGCGCTGTGAACAAGTGCGGCAAGTGGGGCAAGGTGTTCGACTCGGTCGAGTTGCTCACGATCAGTGGTGTTGGAACGGTCGTTGCCGACGGATTCTCCGTGACTCCCACGGATTCGTGTGACGCCGGAACGAGCGTTGCCGCACTTGAGGTGCTCGGCTCGGATCTTGGGACGTTGCAAATCGACGCCGAGTACCTCGAACTGTTCACCGGGATCTTCAACCAGCCTCTCGGCGGTGCGACGATGGTCGGGGCTGACGAAGCGCTCGTGGTCTCACCCCAAGAAGGAAGCTCGGGACCGTTCGGTGTGCGAACGTGGCCAGGTGCAGGACCCGGCACGGGGTCGGTCATCCCCACAGCCTTCGCCGCCGGTTGGGAGGAGTTGAGCGAACACGCGCACGCGGGGTCGACGATCCGCCTGTCGTCGACTGGTCGG
>JAEUIB010000359.1 GCA_016795255.1 Planctomycetota bacterium | reverse complement strand
CGCCGTGCGGCCGCGGACTGCCGTGGACCGACACGCGTTCGCCGACCCGGCGCGCCGCGGCGGCGCCGGCGTCCGTCGCGGCCTTCACCGCGCCGACCTCGCCGCGCACCATCACGGTGACGTAGCCGCCACCGACCTTCTCCTTGCCGATCAGCTTGACCTTCGCGGCCTTCACCATCGCGTCGGCGGCCTCGATGGCCCCGACCAGTCCTTTGGTCTCGATGAGACCGAGCGCGATCTGCGTCATTCATCGTCTCCGGAAACGGGGTGCGCGGCGTTCAGCCGTTCACCGTGTTGAACGGACCCACGTACGGCCCACGGGCGGGCACCCGGTACGCATCCACGAAGCCCTTCTTCGTGAAGCCGACGTGCTTCATCAGGATCAGGTTCTGCGCCGACACGTTGTCGGACGTGATGTTCTTACCGGCGGCGCCGCAACCGAGCGTCATCGACGGCCGCAAGTTCGTCGAGAAGCCGACGGCGCCCTGCGACGTCGGACCGTTGACGATCACGCGGTGGCTCGGCTTCTCTTCGGCGAACTGCCAGATGACCTTCTCGTCGCTGGCGTAGATGCCGAGCGTGTGGCCGAGACCGCCGTACTCGAGGACGTCGAAGCAGACCTCGCAGCCCTGCTTCCAGCCATCGACCGTGTAGACGGTCAGCAGCGGGCACAGCTTCTCGAGCGACAGCGGGAAGTCGCGGCCGACGCCGGTCTCTTCGACCAGCAGCACGGTCGTCGACTGCGGAACTTCGAAGCCGGCCATCTTCGCGATCACGTGCGGGAACTGGCCGACGACGGCCGGGTTCATGCGCGCGTCCTTCGCGACGACGCGCTCCAGCGCGGCCTTCTGCGCGGCGTCGACGAGGTAGGCGCCGTTCTTCTTGAACGCGTCGAGCACGCGCGCCTTGATCGGCGCGTCGATCACGAGCGATTGTTCGGACGCGCAGATCGTGCCGTTGTCGAACGTCTGCGACGCGACGACGCCGCGCGCCGCCAGCATCGGATCGGCCGAGCGGTCGATGTAGACCGGCACGTTGCCCGGACCGACGCCGTACGCGGGCTTGCCGGCCGAGTACGCGGCCTTGACGAGATCGGGGCCGCCGGTCGCGAGGATCAGGTCGCAGTTGCGATCGCGCATCGCGGCCTGCGTGCCCTCGATCGTCGGGCTCGTCATGCAGGAGAACAGCCCGGGCGGCGCGCCGTTGCGCTCCGCCGCTTCGCGGACGATGCGGATCGATTCGCCGATGCAGCGCACCGCGCGCGGATGCGGCGACGTGACCATCGCGTTGCGCGTCTTCGCGCAGATGATCGCCTTGAACAATGCGGTCGACGTCGGGTTCGTCGTCGGCACGACGGCGAGCACGACGCCGTACGGCTCGGCGATCTGGAAGAACCCGCGCGCGTCGTCGCGATGCACGACGCCGACGGTCTTCAGGTCCTTGATGTCGTTCCAGACCTCGCGCGTCGAGAACAGGTTCTTCTGCGTCTTCGACTCGACGACGCCCATGCCGGTCTCGCTGACGGCGAGGCGGGCGAGCGACTCGGACGCGCCGACGCCGGCGTCGACCATCGCTTGCGTGATGCGGTCGACCTGCGCCTGCGTGAAGCGGCGATACGTCTGCCACGCGGCGCGCGCCTTCTTCAGTAGGTCGCGCGTCTCCTGGATCGAAACGAGGTCGGCGTCGTGCAGCGCCATCCGGCGGGCTCCAATCGACTCAGTCGTTCGCGCCGGCGGTCATGTCGCCGTTCGCCGATTCGTTCGCGCGCTGGAAGCGCGGCAGGATGGCCTCGAGCTCCTTGTGCGGTCGCGGGATGACGTGGACCGACACCAGTTCGCCGACGCGCGCCGCGGCCGCCGCGCCGGCATCGGTCGCGGCCTTGACCGCTCCGACGTCGCCGCGGACGAACACCGTCGTCAGCCCGCCACCGACCTTTTCTTTCGCGGTCAACACGACTTGCGCCGCTTTGACCATGGCATCGGCCGCTTCGATCGCGCCGACGAGTCCGCGCGTCTCGACCATTCCGAGAGCAATGTGGGCCATGGAGCCGTCCCTGAAAGTGGAGGCGGGAGTCTAGCAGCCCATCGAGCGGTTGGAGAACGCGCGAACGATCTCTTCGTCGCGGTCGCGGCCCTCGCTGCCCTTGCCGGCGGCGCCGGCGGCGCCGGCAGCACTGGCGGGCACGCTCGCGGGAGGGGTGGCGGCGGATCGCGGTGCGCGGCGCGCGTGCCGTCGACCAGGATCGGGGCGGCGATCCCGCGTTGGGTCGTCCCGGCCGCGTCACGGAGCTCGACGACGGCGCGATGGAGGCGCCCGTCGCCTTGCTCGAGCAACGCCTCGGCGACACCCCGGACCGGGCCGGCGGGCACGCCGATGGACTCGCAGCCCGCCAGGATCGAGGCCCTGGTCCGCGTCGCGAACGCGGCGGCGAGCGCCGCCACGACCGCGTCGCGATCGGCCACCCGTCCCGGGTTCGTCGCCCACGCCGGATGCGCCGCGAGCGCGTCGCGCAGGCCGAACGCTTCGCACAGCGCCGCGAACTGCGCGTCGTTGCCGACCGCGACCGCGAACGTGCCGTCGGCGGCCTCGAAGCTCTGGTACGGGACGATGTTCGGATGGGCGTTGCCGAAGCGGCGAGCGTCGCGACCGGTCATCAGCACCGACGCCCCGACGTTGACGAGTCCGGCCAGCGCGGCCTCGTACAGCGGAACTTCGACGTGCGCACCGACGCCGGAGCGCTCGCGCTCGAGCAGCGCCGCCTGGATGCCGTTCGCGAGGTAGAGCCCGGTCAGCACGTCGACCAGCGCGACGCCGACCTTCATCGGCGGACCGTCGACCGGCCCGGTGATCGCCATCCAGCCGGCCTCGGCCTGCATCAGGAAGTCGTAGCCGGCTCGCGACGCGGCCGCGGTGTCGGACGCGAACGCGCGGATCGAACCGATCACGAGTCGCGGGTAGCGCGCGCGGAGTTGCGCGGGCTCGAGCCCGTGCTTGTGGAGCGACCCGGCACGGAAGTTCTCGACGTAGACGTCGGCATCGCGCAGCAGCGCGTGCAGACGCGCCTGCCCGGCCGCCGTGCCGAGTTCGAGCACTTCGCTGTGCTTGCCGCGGTTGCAACTGCGGAAGTACGCGGAGTCACCGTGCTCGCCGTGCGCGAACGGCGGACCCCACGCGCGCGTCGCGTCGCCGTCCGCCGGCTCGAGCTTCAGCACGTCCGCGCCGAGGTCCGCGAGCAACTGCGTGCACAGCGGGCCGGCGAGGATGCGCGACGCGTCGACGACACGGATGCCTCGCAACGGAGTGCGCATGCGCCGTCCCGCCGTTCAGCGCCGCCGACGGCCGGTCGGCTCGCCGTACGCGAACCCACCGCGGTCGAACGAGTAACCGTCGAGCGCCGTCACGCGATGCGCGCCGACGTTCAGCACGACGGCGACGCCGAGGAACGACGCGACCATCGACGAACCGCCGGCCGACAGGAACGGCAGCGTCAGGCCGGTGACCGGCAGCAAGCCGGTCGCGACGCCGGTGTTGATGAACGTCTGCGCACCGAGCCACGTCCCGACGCCGACGCACAACAGCCGCCCGAACGCGTCGCGCGTGCGGCCCGCGATCAGGAAGATCAGCGTGATCAGCAGATAGCTGAGCCACAGCACGATCGACGAGCCGACGAACCCCCACTCCTCGCCGATGACCGCGAAGATGAAGTCGTTGTGGCGCTCGGGCAGGAAGCCGAGGCGGTTGTGCTTGCCCTTGCCGATCTTCTGGCCCGTCAGTCCGCCGGAGCCGATCGAGATCATCGCGTGATAGACCTGGAAGTTGCTCTGCCGCTTGATGACGGAGAGCTCCTGCTCGGCCTTGCGCGCGTTCTTGTGGTCACCGGCGGCGCGGTACGCCTGCGCTTCCGCGGTCTTCTCGGGGATCGACTCGAAGAACGCGTCGATGCGCCCGCGCTGGTAGTCCTTGATGAACGGCGAGTAGTAGAAGCCGACGCCGACGACCGCGACGATCAGGAACAACGACAGCAGTCGCGCGATCGGCGCGCCGGCGACCAGCACCATCGCGATCAGCACCGGCACCAGCGTGATCGCGCCGCCGAGGTCCGGCTGCTTCGCGATCAACGCCATCGGGATCCCGGCGAGCACGAACGGACCGACCAGATCCCGCCACCGCGTCGGCGGCCCGCGGAACCGCAGGTACGCGGCCAGCATCAGGATCACCGCGAGCTTCGTGAACTCGGCGGGCTGCAGCGAGAAGCCGAGCGGCAATTGCACCCAACCTCGCGTCTCGCGCCGCGCCGCGCCCCACACGAGCAGCGCGACCAGCGTCAGCAGCGCGATGCCGTACGCGGGCACCGACATGCGCGCGAGCGACGGATACGGCACGCGGACCAGCACGGCGATCAGCGGCATCGACACGCCGATGTACGCGACCTGGCGCGCGACCAGCGGGAAGCGGCCGGTCTCCTGGCCGATCGTCGTCGACCACACGAACACGCAGCCGATCAGCGACAGCACCAGCGCGACCGCGAGGACGTGCCAATCGAACTCTTCGAAGCGTTCCTTGCGCCGCCGCATCGCTCAGCGCTCCTTGCGCGGATCGCGCGGAGCGCCGCTCTTCGACTTCGAATCCTTCGACGGCGACTTCTTCGGACCGTTGGGCGGATCGGCCGGCGGAGCGACCGGATCCATGTCGAGGAACTCGAGCATCTCGGGTTGTTCGAGCAAGCGGTTGAACAGCGGCGCGGCGACGTCGCCACCGTGCTCGCCGATGTTCTCGAGGAACACCGCGAACAGCAGCTTCGGCGCATCGTGCGGCACGATGCCGGCGAACCACGCGTGCGTCTTGTCGAGCGTGCCGTCGGACTTCGCGACTTGCGCGGTGCCGGTCTTACCGGACACGCGATACGGCCGGAGATCGCGCAGTTCGTTCGGGTCGGGTCCCGCCGTACCGCCCTGCTCGCAGACCAGCGTCATCGCGTGCGCGATCGTGTCGATCGTCGAGCGCGACAACCCGGCCGACTTCGGCGCTTCGCGCGGCGCCTTGGTGTCGCCGATGATGTCGATCAAGTACGGCCGCACGACGTTACCGCCGTTCGCGAACGGCGCGATCATCGCCGCGATCTGCAGCGGCGTCGTGTCGTCGAACGTCGCCTGGCCGATCGCACTGCGCATCGTGTTCGTGATGCTCTTCTTCTCGGTCGAGGTCAGTCGGATCGCGCAGTCGATCTCACGCAGGCTCGTGCTCGGGTCGGGCAGTTCGAGGAACTTCGGGTCACCGAATCCGGTCGAGCGCCCCATGCCGAGGCGCTTCGCCATCGCGACGATCGGCTCGATGCCGACCGCTTCGCCGAGCTTGTAGTAGTAGACGTTGCAGGACTTCTGGAACGCGACGTCGAGCGGCAACGGTCCGTGGTGGAACAGGCAGTTCAGCGTGGTGCGTCCGCGCGTGATCGAGCGCTCGCATTCGAAGACGTGGCCGGTGCCGATCGTGTGCGCTTCGAGCGCTGCCGCCGTCGTGACGATCTTGAACACCGAGCCCGGCGCCGGCGGATTCTTCGGCGACTGGTAGACGCGATGGAACAGCGGCGCGCGCGGGTCCTTCGTCAGTTCGGCGTAGTCCTCGCGCAACTGCTTGCGCGTCGGGCACGGCCACGTCGCCATCGCGCGGATCGCGCCATCGGTCGGGTCGATCAGCACGATCGCGCCGGGCCAATTCTTCTTCGCCAGCACGCGCTCGGCAGCGGCCTGCAACCGTGAATCGAGCGTCAGCCGCACGTTCGCGCCGCGCAACGGCGGTTCGGAACTGAGCAGCGTCTGGTCCTGTCCCGACGAATCGGTCTCGACGTAGCGCCAACCGCGCTTGCCGCGCAACTGCGATTCGAGCAGCGCTTCGAGCCCGAGCCCGCCCATCTCCTCGTCGGGCAGATAATCCGTCTCGCGGATCATCGATCGCAAGCGATCGATCTCGAGCACCGTGTCCTGGTCCATCTGCTCGGGCGGCAGGCTCTGGAGCTGCAGCAAACGCGCGCGGCGTTCCTCGGTCTGCTTGACGAGGAACTCCGGCGGATCGTTGACCTTGCCGATCAGGATCGGGCAGATGTCCTCGGTCTCGGGCGGATAGAAGCGGCGCTCTTCGTCGTGCACTTCGAAGCCCGCGTAGACGTCCGGCGCGAGGTTCACCGCGAACACCGCGGAGAACTCGACGTCGCGGAACAACTCGCGCGCGCGGTACTCGAGGTCGCGGCGGATCAGCGCCTCCTGCTTCGCGCCGGGCTGGATGCCGCCGAGATCGAGTGCGCGCTGCACCTCGCCTTCGAGCGTCGTGATCTCTTCGTCGACGCGCGCGACGAGGACGTCCTCGGTCTGTTCCGCGGTGCGCGCGAGTTCGGCCAACGCCGCGCGTTGCGCGACGACGGCGTCGACGACGCGCGCGAGCACCGCGTCACGATCCTCGCCGGTGATCGTGAACAGCGGCAGGTTCGGCCCGCCGCGCTCGTTCTTCGCTTTCGTGTACTGCGTCTCGCTGAGACCGAGCAGTCGACGCACGTAGAACCCGAAGTCGCGACGCAATTGGCTCGGCAGCGCCGCGAGGTCGGACTCGCTGCGCTCGAGGACGAGTCGCGACCACTCGAGCGGGCTGGCCAGGATGCCCGCGACCGACGGCGAGCCGTCGCGGTACGCGGGCAGCAAGCCGAGGATGCGGCTCGCGGCGCGGATTTGTCCGATCGGCGTGTTCTGACGGAACGGGCCGTACGCGAACGACAGCGTGTGCTGCGGACGACTCACCGCGAGCGGTCGGCCCCAGCAGTCGAGTAGGTCACCGCGCGCGGCGTTGACCGTGCGCACATCCGTGCGCGCTTCGAGTGCTTCCTTCTGCCAGAACTCGCGCGTGCGGAATTGCAAATGCACGAGACGCGCTTCGACGGCGGCGAATGCGCCGGCGAACACGATCATCAGCAAACGCAATCGACCGGAAACCTGCATTCCCGCTCCACACCGACCGCGGGCAAGAGTAGCGAGAACGCGCGAGAAACGAGCGTGGAAGCTCGTTCAGCCGTTCCGCATCGTCGTGGCCGGAACGGCGCGACGAGGTCGGATCGGCGGTCAGGGCAGCGCGCGGAACAGGCGCAGCAGCGCGAACACCGGCGGCGCGAGCAGGGTCGCCGACAGCGTCGCGAACGCGAGCTTCATCAGGCTCGGGGTCGCGATCCCGATGGACGCCGGCAGCGTCGCGGCCAGGCCCCACTTCATCACGACGTAGACCGACCCGGCGGCGAACGACAGCACGACCTGCGTCGCGAGCCGCTCCCGGAACACGACGTCGCGCGCGAGGTCGACCATGCCGGACAGCAGCAGGTAGACGAGCAGTTGGACCCCGAGCGGATCGGCGTCCAGCGAGCTGCGCAGCAGCGCGACGACCGTGATCGCCCACGCCAGCGTCTCCCGCCGCGCGAACAGCCCGACGTAGACGGCGAGGATCGGCCCGAGATCGGGTGCGAGCGTCGTCAATCGTCCGAGGAGACCTTGGACGAACAGCAGGAACGCGGTGAAGACGACGAACAGGGCGAACCGCACGGGAACCTATGGCGAGAAGCCGGCGCGCGGCTCCACCGAACGCCGCATGACGTCGACGGGGCGCCACGGCCGCTCCGGCGGCCGTGAGAGTTCGAACACATCTCCTTCGCTGCGCATGACTTGGCCGACCAACAGACCGCGCGGGACGTGGACGCCTCGACCGGCGGTCACGACGATTTCGCCGGCCCGCGGGGGCTCGCCGCCGCCCAGGTAGCGGAACGCGCCGCCGTGCGGCATGCGGCGCTCGGACGTACAGACGATCGTCCGGCTCGCCGCGTCGCCGAGCACGAGGAACGTGTGCTCCTGGTCCGGATCGGTCACCCCGCGGACCTTCGCCGCGCCGGCCAGCGCGGCGTCGACGAACCCGAGCAGGACGTCGTCGGCGACGACCGGGGCGCCGCGCGGGACGGCGCCGGCGCCGGCGCCGGTCACGGCTTCGCCGTCGCGCCACGCCGACAACAGTGCGGTCGGCACGCGATCCCGCGTCGCGCTGACGAAGTCGGCCTCGCCGATGGTCTCGAACGGGCCTTCGTGGACGATGACGACCGCGTCCAGCAGCCGCGGGTCGAAGATCGGCCGGACGCAGTAGGTCGTCAGCCCGGTCTTCGCCGTCTTGAGGTCCGCCTCCATCGTCCCGAAGAAGAACCCCGGCGGCAGCAGTCCGGTCGACGCCGGCACCAGGTCGGAGACGTTCGCGCTCTTGACGTCGAGGATGCGAGCCGTCGACAGCCGCCCCTCGGCGCTCGACACCGCGGCGATCCACTCGTCGCGCGCCTCGCCGACGGTGACGAAGCGGATCCGCGGATCGTCGGGCTCGCCCGAGCCGCACTCGGCGGCGAACCGCGCGCGCGGAGTCCACGGCGTCTTGACCACCGCGAACGGACCGTCGACTTCCTCGACCATGCCGACCGCTTGGTTGCCGGCGAGGACCGCGTCGCCCGGCGACGGCCGGACGTGGTTCCCGGTGTCGATCAGCAGTTGGCGCGAGCGCGGGTCCACCGCGACGACGCGTGCGAGCGCGAACGAACGCTTCGCAGGCAGCGTCGCCGCTCCGTCCGACAGTGCGGCATCGCGCTCCGCCAAGCGATCGCGCGCCGTCGCGAGCAACGCGCGCACGACATCGTCGCCGCCGGGAAGCGTCGGCTCGTTGGCGAGGCGACGCTCGCGGATCTCGCGCAACGTCCACGCGAAGGGGCGATACGCGTGCAGCGCGAGCACGTCGAGGTCACGCATGAAGCTCGGCGCCACCGGCGTCAACGACAGCACGGCGAAACCGGCGACGAGCAAGGCAGCCGGAAAGCGAGCGCTCATGGAACGACCCTACGCGAACGACGACGACGCACGTGTTCGCCCCGGCGAACCGCTCCCGTCCCGAGGGCAATCCTCTTGGAGATCGAGGACGCGAATCGATCGCATCGATTCACGCTCTCGCAGGGCTCCTCAGAGTTCCTCACCCGTTTCGAGCACCTTCGAGTACAGCTCGAGCTCGTTCAGGAACGCGCCCGTTCCGCGCGCGACGCACGTCAGCGGTTCGTCGGAGACGCGGACCGGGAGTTGGATCTCCTCCTCGATCGCTCGCGCGAGACCGCGTAGCAGCGCTCCGCCACCGCACAGCGTGATGCCGGTGTGCACGAGGTCGGCCGACAGTTCGGGAGGAGTCTGTTCGAGGCAGTTGCGGATCGCCTCGATGATCTTGCGCACCGGTTCCGACAGCGCCTCGCGCGCCTCTTCGGACCGCACGATCACCTTGCGCGGCAAGCCGGCGGCGAGATCGCGCCCGGCGACTTCCATTTCCTTCTCTTCGCGCAGCGGATACGCCGAACCGATGCTCATCTTGACGTGCTCGGCCGTGAGCTCGCCGATCAGCAAGTTGTAGTTCTTGCGCATGTAGTTGATGATCGCCTCGTCCATCGCGTCGCCGGCGACGCGCAGCGACTCGGACGTGACGATGCCGAACAGCGAGATCACGGCGACTTCCGTCGTACCGCCGCCGATGTCGACGACCATCGACGCCGTCGGTTCCGCGATCGGCAAGCCGGCACCGATGCCGGCCGCGATCGGCTCGAGGACGAGGTAGACCTGCCGCGCGCCCGCGCGCTCCGCCGAGTTGATGACCGCGCGCTTCTCGACCGCCGTGATGCCCGACGGGATCGCGATGATCACGCGCGGCCGCACCAGGTAGCTGCGGTTGTGCACCTTGCGGATGAAGTAGCGGAGCATCTTCTCCGTCACTTCGAAGTCGGCGATGACGCCGTTCTTCAGCGGACGGATCGCGACGATGTTGCCCGGAACGCGGCCGAGCATCTCCTTCGCCTGCAGCCCCACCGCGTTGCCGTCGAGCAGGACCTCGTTCGTGCCCTTCTTCACGGCGACGACCGACGGCTCCGAAAGAATGATCCCTTCGCCCTGCACGCAGACGAGCGTGTTGGCGGTGCCGAGGTCGATACCCATGTCGGTCGAGAACCGACCGATCAACCATTCCAGCGGACGAAACATCCGACCGTTCACGAACCCATCCTCGCGTCGATGCCGTTTCGCATGCACGCCCTGCGACGCTTCGCGTCGCGCCAGCCGGGCCCCGAGCCGACAACGGTACAAAACAGCGACGCTCCCCGCACCTGTCGAGTGCAGAGGAGCGTCGCGGTGTCCGAACGGATCGGAATCAGCCCTTGAACGGGCCGACGCCGTAGTGTTTGCCGAGCTCGAGCAGCCCGAGCACGATCCCGAACACGAGGGCGACGGCGGTCACCAGGACGATCCCGGTCTCCAGCGAGCCCTGGCCGTTGCCGGCTTCTTCGGTCTCGACTTCTTCGATCGCTGCGGCAGGAGCGGTCTTGCGCTTCGATGCGGCCATGTCGTGGTCTCCGTACGGCTACCGCGCGCTCACAGGCGCGTGGTCGCCTTGTCCATCACCGCGATCGCGTCCGCACCGCGCACGATGCGCGCCGCGCAGTTGTCCGGGTAGACGTCGTCGACGACGACCTGACCCTTGTACGTGTTGTTCGCGTAGACCTCGAACTTCGTCCCGCGCTTGACGCCGTCATCGGCGCCGACCGACAGCACCACGAGGTTCAGGTCGCGGTTGACGTGCTTGACCACGCCGTCGATCTGCGGCGAGGCCGCGACCTTGGCGACGTCGAAGCCCATCTGGACGGCCGCTTCGATCTGCGCCGAGAGGTCGTTCTTCACGCCCTCGAGGTCCGCGATCTGCGCCGCCATCTGCTCGATCTTCGACGACAGCGACTTGACCTGCGATTCGAGGCGGGTCTTGTCGTCCTCGGCCGCGCGGCGCGCGTCCTCGGCCTCGACCTTGGCGGCGAGGGCGTCGTCCTTCTGCTTCGACATCGAGCTCAGCTCCTTGCGGAGCTCGTCGAGCGTCGAGGTGAACCCGCCGTACGAACCTTCGAGCTTCGACACCGACGCACGCAGGTCGTCGTTGTCCTTCTTCAGGTTCTGGCCTTCACGCTCGAGGCTGTCGTTGCGAGCCTTCAAGTCGGAGATGTCGTTCTCCTTCTTGGCGATCTCGGCCTTGTGGGCCTGGATCTCGGCGTCCTTGTCGGAACGCTCCTGGGCCCAGTCCGTCTTCGCCTTGTTGTGAGCGGTCTGCTCGGCGACGAACTTGGCCTTGAACTCGTCGCTCTTCTGCAGGATGGCGCCGACGACGCCGAGCACGACGAGCGAGAAAACGAGATTGAGAACTGCGAACAGTTTGCCGATGCCGCTCATCAACAGTTCCTCGTGGGAAGGAGGTTAGGACCGCGATTGGACACGCGGTGAAGAGACGTCGCGAACTGGGCGCCCCCGTTGGAGCCGGACAGACGGAACCAGTCACCGCGGACGGGCTCTAATTCGGGGCGGGATCTTAGGTTCGAAGTCGGGGTGGTCAAACCAAAAACAAACCGACCGGCCTCGGACCCGCCGCCTTTACGCCCGGCGCCAGCGAAAGTAACCCGCGCGCAAGCAACCACCGACGAATCCGACGAACGCGACCAGCGTCGCCAACCACGCGGGCAGCTCCCCCACGCGGACGAACACGCTCGTCCCCGGCGGCCGCGCGGGAACGTCCGCGACCAGGACTCCCTCGATCCCTCGATCGCGACCGTCCGCCGCGGTCAGCGCCGCCAGCCGGCGGCCGTACGCGTCGTAGACCGCCGAGATCCCGGTGTTCGTCACGCGGACGACCGGCGTGCGCATCTCGATCGCCCGCAGGATCGTGGCCGACTCCATCTGGTCGAACTCCGCACTGACGCCGAACCAACCTTCGTTCGACAGATTGACGACGAAGTCGACCCCGAGCGCCCCGACCGCGGCCGCGTAGCCCGGATAGACGTTCTCGTAGCAGATGGTCGTCGCGAACGACGCCGCCGAGCCGTCGCGCTTACGCAGCTCGAACGCTTTGGGGCCATCCCCCGGAGCGAGTCGTGGCAGGAATCCCGCCGCGCTCTCGACCCATCGATCGACGACGGCCGGCAGGATCGACCGCAGCGGGATGAACTCACCGCCCGGGACGAGCAGCGTCTTCGAGTACCGGCCGCGCCGCACGCCGTCGGCGTCGAACAGCAGCGCGCTGTTGTGGTCGGCGCGGTCGCTCGGCGTCGCGCCGGAACACGTGATCGCTCCGAGCAACAACGACGCGTGCGACTCCTTCATCACGCCGCGCATCAAGTCGCCCGCGATGAACTCGCGCTCGATCGCCCGCGCGTCCGCCGCGCCGAAGCCGCTGGAGAACCACGTCCCCGGCGCATCGTCGTGCGCCAGCGGATACGGGAACATCGTCTCGGCCCAGCACAGCAGGTCGAAGCCTCGATCTTCGGCCTGCGCCAACGCCGCGCGCGTCCCGCGCAGTTGGACGGCGAGGATCTCGCGCTCGGTCTTCGGCGCGTGCTTCAGTCGCTGCGAGATGTTGCCTTGGACGACGGCGACGCGAGTCCGCGAACCCTCGGCCTGCGCGGACTCGCCGACATCGGTCCACGACGCCGCGTACGCGAACAGCGCTCCGACACCGACGACGAGCGTCGCTGCGAGGCGCACGCGCGCGGCCGGTTCGCGGCGACGGACGACGAGCTCGCGCAGGACGCCGCCGGAGATCGCGATCACCAACCCGAGTCCGGACGCGCCGATCACGGCGACGATCTGCGCGAGTTCGAGCGGCTTCGCGTGCGTCGCGCCGATCAGGAACCACGGGTAGCCGTTGAACGGGAATCGCGCGCGGACGTACTCGGTCGCGCAGAACGCGAGCCCGAACACCAGCGCGCGCGGCCAGCGCGGCGTGAAGCGCGCCATGCGCCGAGCGATCAACGCGGTCGCGGGGAACGACAGCGCTTCCGGCAGCGTCATGCCGAGCCAGTTGAACCACGCGGTCTCGAGCAACCAATGACAGCCGACGCCGAAGTAGATCAGTCCCGCGACGTACGTCGCGAGCGCGCGGCGTCGGCTCGACAGCGCGTCGTCCCACGTCAGATGCGCGATCAGCGCCATCCCGACGTACGCGAACGGCCAGACAGCGAACGGTTCGTGAGCGGCGACGAGAGCCAACGCGCCGCAGACGGCGATCCAGTACGGCCTCATGCGTGGAACAGGAACTCGAACACGTCCGGGCCGCCGGCGTCGAGCGGCAACGCGAACACGCGCTCGCCCGCGCCGAGTTCACCGGTCCCGGCCGGGATGAACACGAAGCCGTTCGCGCGCGCGACGCACGTCACGTCGCCCGAGCCGTGCCAACCCGAGTGCCGCGCATGGAGCCCGTCCTCGCGCAGCGTCAGCACGGCGGGCAGCGCCTGCTCGCGCTCGGCCACTCGCTTCACGGCCGCATCGAGTCGTGCCGGCAGTCGCGCTCGCACCGCGGGCGCGCAACCGAAGCGCAGCGCCAGCGCCGGCTTCACGAACAGGTGGAACACCGTGAACGCGGAGATCGGGTTGCCCGGCACGCCGAACACGACGCGACGATCGCCGTTCGCGTCGTCGCGCGTGCCGAAGATCGTCGGCTTGCCGGGCTTCAGCGCGATGCGATCGAAATGCGTCACCACGCCGAGATCGGCCAGGACCTCGGGCGTGAAGTCGTAATCCCCGACCGACGATCCGCCGGACAACAGCACGACGTCCGCCGTCGCCAGCGCCTCCGCGGCCCCGGCGCGGATGACGTCGCGATCGTCGGGCAGACGCCGACACGACACGACGCGCGCGCCGGTGCGCTCGACGAGCGCCGACAACGCGGCGCCGTTCGACTCGCGGACCTGCCCGACCCGCGGCGTCGACGCCGCATCGACCAGTTCGGTTCCGGTCGCGAGGATCGCCACGCGCGGCGCCGGCAGACACAGCGGCGCGATCGCACCGACGGTCGCGAGCAAGCCGACGTGGCCGGTCGTCAGGCGCGATCCGCGCGCGACGAGGACGTCCCCCGCACGCGCGTCTTCGCCCTGGCGCGAGACGTTCTGTCCGACACGGACCGCGCCGTCGCAGACGACGACGTCGCCGTCGCGGGTCGTCCGCTCGACCTGGATCACCGCGTCGGCGCCGGCCGGCAGCACGGCCCCGGTGAAGATCGCGACCGCCCGACCGGGCTCGACGACTCCGTCGAACGGCCGCCCGGCGGCGGATTCACCGACGACGCGCAAACGAGCCCCGCCGGGCTGCGTATCGCTCGAGCGCACGGCGAAGCCGTCCATCGTCGAGCGCGCGAACGGCGGCAAGTCGGTGTCGGCCCGCACGTCCTCGGCGAGCACCCGGCCCACGGCTTCTCGCAACGGAGTCGCGACCGCGGCGCCGATCGGCGGCGGGGTCACGGTCTCGTGGACGATGGCGAGGGCTCGGTCGACGTCGATCATGGCGGGATGTGCGGCGGAACTTGAGTTCTTGCGTGGACCGCACGCAAGAGGTTTTCCCGCAACGCTCTCGCATCGCGAGCGACGACGCGAGTCGTCACCGCGGCCAGGGCCCAGGAGCGTGCGGCCGTCGGAGGCGCCTGTTACTATCTGGCCGGGTCCGATCCGCCGACCCCGCAAGAGTCTTCGATTCGAACGCCGCGCCGACCCCGTCGAGCGCTGGGAGTGCCCGGAATGTCCGTCCTGCGCGTCTCGCTGCGAGCCGTCAATCTCCTCTGTGCATGCGTGGCGTTGTCGCATTGCGGCCCCGCCGACACCGACGCCGGCTCCGGGATGCCGTACACCGCGACGAGCCCGACCGGACAGGGGTCGACGCAAGGCACGCTCGTGCGCGCCCAGAAGCTCCGCACCGGCGAGATCCGCTCGACGATCGAAGCCCCGACCGACATCGAAGCCGAGATCGTCGTCGACGTGTTCCCGAAGGTCGGCCCGGCGTACATCAAGGAAGTCCTCGTCAAGGAAGGTGACCGCGTCGAAGCCGGCGCGCCGCTGCTGATGCTCGACGAAGTCGACTTCCGCCTGGCGAAGAAGCGCGCGGAGAGCGACCTGCTGCAAGCGCAGCAGAAGATCAACGTCCAGACGACCGCGCTGTCCGAGTCGCAGGCGCGCCAGGCCGCGCAGAAGGCCGTGTTCGAGAAGGCGGAACTCGACTACCAGCGCGCGAAGGACTCGATGGCCGGCGGCATCGACGTGCTGTCGCAGAAGGAGTTCGCCGACATCGAGTCCGCGTACTTCCAGCAGAAGGCCGAATACGACGGCGTGAAGTTCGCCGTGGATCGTGCGAAGGACGACCTCGAGAGCGCGCGCCTCGCGGTGAAGGCCGCCGAGATCGATCTCGAAGAAGCGCAGACCGAACTCGAACACACGGTCGTCCGCGCGCCGACGTCGGGCATCATCCAGCGCCGTGACGTCAACGCCGGCCTGCTGGTGAACTCGAGCACGCACCTGTTCACGCTGGTCGATCCGACGCTGCTGATCGCGAACCTGTCGATCGACCAGCGCAAGCTCGGCCTGCTGCGCGAACCCGGCCTGCGCGTCGAGTTCACGATCGACGCGCTGCCCGGGCGGATCGTCACCGGCACGATCGAAGCGATCAATCCGACGGTCGACCCGAACTCGGGACAGGCGCGCGTCCGCGCGCGACTCGAACCGGGCGCCGAAGCGGTCGTGCTGCCCGGCATGTACGCGAATGCGCGCATCGTCATCGGCAGCCGCTCGGACGCCGTGCTGTTGCCGAAGCGCGCCGTCGTCAACGAGGACGGCCGGCAGTACTTCTTCGCGGTCGAGACCGCCGCGGCCGCCGACGGCGCCACCACGGGCGGCACCATCGCGAAGCGCCACGAGTTCACGAGCGGCGCCAGCACGCCGACCGAATACGAGATCCTGACGATCGACGGCGCCGCGCCGACGACCGAGTTCGACGCGATCATCGTCGGCCAGGACAAGCTGCGGGACGGCGATTCGGTGATCGTCGTGGGCAAGGAACCGTGACCTCGCCCCTGGAGCCGGTCGCGAGCGGATTCGCGATCACCGTCCGTCGTCCGGTCGCGACGACGATGGCCGTCATCGCGATCGCGACGTTCGGCTGGATCTCGTTCAACAAGATCCCGCTCGCGCTGCTGCCGGAGATCTCGTACCCGACGATCACCGTGCGCACCGAGTACGAGGGCGCCGGCCCCGAGGACATCGAAGAGCGCGTCTCGCGTCGCGTCGAAGAAGCGCTCGCCGTCCTGCCGGGCCTCGAGAACTATTCGTCGGTGTCGCGTGCGGGCGTGTCGGACGTCGTGCTCGAGTTCCGCTGGGGCACGAACCTGTCGTTCGCGACGCAAGAAGTCCGCGAACGCCTCGATCGCGTCAACCTGCCCGAGGACATCGAGCAGCCGCTGATCCTGCGCTACGACCCTTCGCTCGATCCGGTGCTGCGCGTCGCGGTCTCCGGCGACGCCGACCTCCGACGCATCCGACTCGCCGCCGACGAACTCGTCGCGCGCAAGCTCGCGACGGTGCCGGGAGTCGCCGCGGTCAAGGTCCGCGGCGGCCTCGAGGAGGAGATCCGCGTCCGCCTCGACGCCGAGCGCCTCACGCACCTCGGCCTCGACATCTCCGAAGTCGATCGCCGGCTGAAGATCGAGAACGTCAACCTCGCGAGCGGCACGCTGATCGAGGGCGACACCGAGTACGTCGTGCGGACGCTGAACCAATTCAGCACCCTCGACGAGGTCCTCGATCTCTCGATCGTCGACCGCGACGGAGCGCCGATCCGCTTGCGCGACATCGGCACGGTCGATCGTTCGCACCGCGACCGCGACGTCATCACGCGCGTCGACGGCCACGAGTCGGTCGAATTGCTGATCTACCGCGAGGCGGACTACAACATCGTCGCGCTCGCGAAGGCGGTCCGTGACAAGCTGTTCGGGACCGACGAACAACGGACGTACCTCGCGGCACTCGAGTCGGGAGCGATCGTCGATCCGGAAGTTCGGCTGCGCGACGCATTGCGCCAAGAAGAGGCCACGCAGGGCGCCGATCCGAGCGCGACCGGCGCAGCGGGACGCGGCCCCGGCGGGCGCGGCGGCATGAGCGGCCGCGGCGGCGGGATGGGTGGCGGCATGGGCGGCTTCTCGATGGAGAAGCCCGAGATCGCCGCGCTGCGCGCCGAAGTCCAGAAGAAGAAGGAAGCGCAGGACGCTCTGGTCCGCACGCTGCCTCCGGGCTTCTCGACCCGCGTGCTGTCGGACCAGTCGACGTTCATCGAAAGCGCGATCGCCGACGTGAAGGGCGCCGCCGTGTCGGGCGGTGTGCTGTCGATCCTCGTGCTGCTGCTGTTCCTGCGCAACCTCGCGGCGACGACGATCATCGCGCTGTCGATCCCGGTGTCGGTGATCACGACGTTCGCGCCGATGTTCCTGCTCGACACGACGCTGAACATCATGTCGCTCGGCGGCCTCGCGCTCGGCATCGGCATGCTCGTCGACAACTCGATCGTCGTGCTCGAGTCGATCTTCCGCTGTCGCGAAGAAGGCGACGACCCGACGTCGGCGGCGATCCGCGGGACGACCGAAGTCGGACTCGCGGTGCTGGCGTCCACGCTGACGACCGTCGCGGTGTTCTTCCCGATCGTGTTCGTCTCGGGCGTCGCCGGCCAGATCTTCGGCGACCAGGCCCTCACCGTCGTCTGCTCGTTGCTGTCGTCGCTCGCGGTCTCGGTCTACTTCATCCCGATGCTCGCCGCGCGTGGGCTGAAGTCGATGGACGCGGCCAAGCCGCCGCTGCGCGACGCGTTGACGCGACCGCTGGCCGCGATCGGCGCGGTGATTCGTCCGGTGATCGTCTGGAACGGGACGATCGCGTACCGCGGCTTGGCGAGCGCGATGCGCGCGATGTCCCCGGCCCAGCGCGTCGCGTTCGGCGTGATCCTGATCCCGTTGTTCGTCGTGCAGCTCGCGCTCGAGTGCGTCAGCCGTACCGTGCTCGCGATCGTGTTCTTCGCGCTGTACGTGATCCGCGTCGTCGCGGGCGCGGCGCTCGCGATCGGGCGCGTCGTGACCTGGCCGATCCAGCGCGCGTTCGACCTCGGGTTCGACGCGTTCACGACGCTGTATCCGCGTGCGTTGCGCGTGGTGCTCGGCAACGGCGCCTGGACGCTGCTGCTGCTGTTGCTGACGGCCGGCGCGGCGTACGTCGGCTGGCGCGGCTTCGGCGGGCTCGGCCGCGAGATGCTGCCGACGGTCCATCAAGGCGAACTCGTCGT